>JAPZAS010000037.1 GCA_027460525.1 Candidatus Methanoperedens sp. | reverse complement strand
TTTGCAGAATATGTAGCTGTTGCTGAAAAATCAAGTATGGAGCAGACGGCTTAACGACAAGCTGCTTACTCCAAAACAATAGTTTCTCTTTTGAATTTCTGCGCCTGTTTCTAAAGGTTAGAAATCAAGCAACAATCCACGATTCAAACCCTCAAGCATCGAAACCCATGCTTCTCTCTCAGTGACCTCCTTCACCCATTTTGACTTCCTGCATGAGTGCATCTCCACGCTTCGGTTCGCTTCCTGGCTTGGCATGTTTTTCAGCGACCTTTTTCACTTTAATAGCGATATCTTTTCCAAGCCTCTTGCATTCTTCTAGATCTTTTTCTGTAGGTAGATACTGGATTCGCAGTACAGGATCTATCACATTTATACCGAGTTGACGCATTTTTTCTGCAATCATTATAGGCGCCTCCCCGCTCCATCCATAAGAGCCGAAAGACGCTCCGAATTTAGCTTTTATTTTTGCTTTTTCAAGACTTTCTATGAATTTTTCCATTGGGGGCAGCATCTTATAATAGAAAGTTGAAGAACCGATCGCAATTGCATCTGCATCTTTCAATTCTTCTATTCTTGCCTCCTGGAAATTCATGGCTGTTGCCTCAACATTTCTTGATTGAACACCTTCTACGATAGCCTCTGCCATCGCTTTAGTGTTACCTGACGTACTGAGATACACAACTACTACTTTTGGCATATTTTTCCCACCTTTCTGTATTGAGATTGGGTTATGTTCTATGTCCCCATCTCATAAGAGCATTAAAACTAATTTTAGATAAACCTTTCGCTATGCCAAGTTTCATATTAGCGCCATGATGACTGTAGTACTTGGATTATAAATAGTAAAAGGAATAGACTGGATAAAGAGGTGTGAGTGTATGCAAAAATATCGATGCACGGTCTGCAGTTATATCTACGACCCTGAGGTTGGAGATAATCCAAAAATCAAACCTGGAACCCCTTTTGAAGACCTGCCTGATGACTGGGTCTGTCCTCAGTGCGGCGTGGGTAAAGACATGTTTGAAAAAATGTAAGGGAGTTTGGGAACCGTTTTTCCAAAACGGTGGTCTGTTACTTATTTCCTCAGCTTATTTACAATCATAGCGAGTATTGTACCTGGCATCAGAAATTTTATATAGTGCATGAAATAACCTACGTATCACAAATATGGATATTTTATTGGTGGTATCTGTCCTTATAATCCTGTTCCTGATTATTGCAATCTATTTTTTCTTTTCCACATATAACAGGTTCAAAAACTTAAGGAATGCAGCAGATGCCACCCTTTCCCAGGCAAGGGTAGCGATGAAAAAGCGGCTTGATATGATAGAACAGCTCATCGAGTCGGTCAAGAGCTATGCGAAGTTCGAGCAGGACACTTTTGAGAAGATAACGAGCATGCGCTCAAACCTCGGGAAGGCGGAACCCAATGACCTCACCAAAATGGACAGGGAGATGCGAGGGCTGTTTGGGAATATAGTTGCAGTTGCTGAGAATTATCCGGTCTTGAAGACCTCTGAAACCGTGACCGTCACCATGAACGCCATAAAGGATGTAGAAGATGAGATAGCAAGGCACAGATATACCTACAATAACATAATCCAGGAATACAATACCATGCTTGATACTATCCCTTCAAAATTTATAGGGCGCTATATCGGATTGAGCAAGAAGGACTATCTTGATTTCTTTGATGAGGAACTGAAAAGACCGGCGGGGAGTTGGGGTTGACTGAAAGCAGACAGATAGCGATATTATTGATTGTTGTAGCTTTGATCGGCGTTTCTGGATTGCTATTGACCGCAGGTATAGAGAGCGCCTGCGGCATAAGAGGCTGCGGGGATGTTTACGTGGAGAGCTACAGGGCTGATCTGTACATGAACGGAACGCTGGAAGAGAATTTCGTTTATGAAATTACTGAACCTTACAAATACAGAATGTTATATAGAAATTGGGAAGCAAAGCTATCTGAAGAAACACTTAATAGCCCTTATATAGAACCAGTCAGCATCTCTTCACCGCCCGGTACAATCGCGTATGTAAAGGATTATAAAGGGGATGTAAACACTTTCCTCCATCTCCCTTCCCCAGGATACACAAATGAGATAACGTATCTTGCAGAGCTCAATGAAGCAGGCGGCTACAAGCCTGAAAGATTCGATGCAGGAAGATATGAGATCAGCTATGTTTTCAAACTGCATCCGCCTCTTGAATGCGATCAGGAATACTGTCATCTGAATCTTAAAATTGCAGATAAACATCTTCCTTACAAACATGTTACTATAGCCATACATGACCCCGATGGTCTTGTTTCTCAGATATTTACACATCCTTTAATGAGTGCAAGAAAAGAAGGGCAAGTGCTGATCCTGGATGGAGATAGTCCTGAAAATACACTATTGGAGATTGAGATGCTGCTTAAGCCGGAGATTGCAAATATTATGGTGGCATTTCCCCAGAATGTGTCTGATATTGAGGGTAAAACGCTTTCAGCTAATTCAGAATACTCCAGGAACTCCAATATTTTTTCTGCACTGGATTATGGAATGAAAGCAATAGTACTCCTGTTTCCATTGATGCTTGCATTGATTTATAAGAAATACGGAAGTGAAAAATCTTTCACAGTACCAAAATTCCTGAGCTATGTGCCAAATAAAAGAAAACCCTGGCTTGTAAACCTTGTTTTCAGAAAAGATCCTTTTGATTTCGATGAAAATGGATTTTATGCTACACTTCTTGACCTGCAAAGAAGAGACATTGTGAAAATCGAAACTGAAGAGCAGGATGGATTGAGGATGAAACTTGAGAAAATACCTGTTATATCAAATATAATTATGTCAATTTCAGGGGATAAAGAATTGAGGATAAAAATACTGAAAGGGCACGATGCGGTGGAGGATGAATATGAGAGGGAGGTGATGCTCTTTTTGGAGAAATATGCAAGAAATAATGTTTTTGGCATAATCGGGTTTGAAGAAGAAGTAAGAGCAGCAAGGCACGCAGCAGAGGAGGGAAGGACTTCTCGCCTGGACGGTATTAGAGAAAATATGAAAAGGTTGCTGAAAATTGCCGATAAAAGTGCTGCAAATGAGTTTGTCAGGAGCGCAAAGACGTATGTCTGGATAATTTTTGGATTGGCTCTCATCGTAATGATTTCAATGTTCGTATTATTTTTAAGTTTAAGAGATATGTATCCTCAACTCTCCTCTGGCATTTTTCCAGCCATTGTTTTATTTTTGGAGGTAATCCCTCTTTTATTTGTTTCATCATCACTTTTTGGGAGATGGAAAGAGGATTATTACAAAGAAAAACTTGAGTGGGATGCCTTCAAGACATTCCTCTCGGATTTCGTGTTAATCAAGAAATACGCACCTGAGGACCTGAAGATATGGCAGGAGTGGCTTGTCTATGGAACTGCGCTTGGTGTTGGTGATAAGGTTGTAAAAGCCATGAAAGAGCTTAAAGTGGAAATCCCTGAAGTCCACGCATTGAGCTATATGCCGATATATTTCGGGCATGTTTATGGTATGACGTCACCGCCATCCTCCGGGGCGGGCGGAGGGCATGGCGGCGGTGGCTTCGGCGGAGGGGGCGGTTTTGGTGGCGGAGGAGGAGGGGCGAGGTGAAAATGTGAGCCCCAAATGCCGAGAACAACTATTAACTTGAAGCGGGGCCCGAGCGCTTTCATTCCGGGGTCATGCGTCTTTAAATATGCTCCCTTACCTTCTCGAAAATTCCCTTGCTCCTTTTCTCCCCGCTTATCTCGGCGAATTCGCGCAGCAGTTGCTTTTGCCTATCAGTCAATCTTGTCGGGACATCGACCCTGATTTTCACCAGTTCATCACCTTTTCCCGACATGTGAAGGCTCGGGAAACCTTTGCCTTTGAGGCGGAAAATATGACCGTTCTGCGTACCCGATGGGATTTTCATCGTTGCCTTTCCATCAAGCGTTGGTACAATGATCTCATCTCCCAGGGCTGCCTGTGCGAAGCTGATGGTGGTTTCCATCAGAATATCGTTTTCATGCCGCGTAAAAATATTGTGAGGCCTGACGTTTACTTCCACATACAGGTCGCCAGGCGGGCCGCCCTTCCCACCTGCTTCTCCCTCGCCTGGCACCCTCAGCCTTGAACCGGTATCAACACCTGGCGGGATCTTCACTTCCAGCTTTCGCCTTCTCTGCACAGTACCCGACCCGTGGCAGGCAGGGCAGGGCGCATCGATTATCGTTCCGGACCCGCGGCATGTCCCGCATGTGGAAGTTGTCATGAACCTGCCAAATGGTGTGTTCTGCGTCCTGCTCACCTGGCCAGTCCCCCGGCATGCCGGGCATGTCTTTGGCGATGTTCCGGGTTTGGCCCCGCTCCCGTTGCATGTCCCGCATCTCTCTGTTCTTGGGACTTCTATGTCGATTGTTTTCCCTGATGCAGCATCCTCAAAATTGATAGATAATTCATAGAGTAAATCCGAGCCACGGCGCGGCCCTTCTCGCCTTCCTTCCCCGCCGAAGAATATATCGAATATACTCCCTCCCCTGCCAAATCCGCCAGACCCGCGCATGCCGAAATCCCTGAGAATATCTTCAATATCCGGCGCCGCTTCCCTGAAGATATCTTCCTGGGAATACCTCATGTCTATGCCTGCATGTCCGAACTGGTCGTACTGCTGGCGCTTGGTCGGGTCTTCCAGTACGCCGTAAGCTTCTGATATTTCCTTGAACTTCTCCTCTGCGTCTGGGGATTTGTTCCTGTCCGGATGGTACTGCATCGCCAGTTTACGATACGCTGATTTGATATCGTCCTGCGGGGCTTTTTTATCGACGCCGAGAATCTCGTAATAGTCGCGTTTAGTAGCCATGATTTGCAGCTATAATGACCCTGAATGTAAAAAAAGATATGTCCTGTTCAAGAGGTGAAAATATGGGAATGAATGCCCCCGGAAGAATGAGGATTACTTCTTATCCTCATCCACCACTTTATATTCCGCATCCGTCACTTTCTCATCCTTCTTCTCTTCCTCCGGCTTTGTCCCTTCCTGCTGAGCCTGCTGAGCCTGCTGCTGTGATTGAGCCTGCTGATATAATATCGTGCTTATTGCATGCATCTCCTTCGTGAGCTCATCGATGGCAGATTTAATCCTGCTCGCATCCTCGCTTTTTATGGCTTCCCTGGTACTCTCAATAGCCTTTTCAACTTTTTCTTTCTGCTCGCCGCTAACCTTGTCGCCAAGTTCCTTCAGCGTCTTCTCGGTTGTATAGACCAGCGTATCTGCCTGGTTCTGGAGTTCGACCTTTTCCCTTGTCTTCCTGTCTTCCTCGGCATATTTCTCTGCATCTTTTATCTTCCTGTCGAGTTCATCCGAAGGCATCTTGAGCGGCGCGGTTATGGTCATCTTCTGCTCTTTTCCGGTCCCCAAGTCTTTAGCTGTTACATGGAGTATCCCGTTTGCATCGATATCAAAGATAACCTCTATCTGAGGAATCCCGCGCGGCGCAGGCGGTATTCCTACGAGATTGAACCTTCCCAGCGTCACATTATCGTATGCCATCGCCCTCTCCCCCTGAAGCACATGTATCTCCACGGTTGTCTGGCTATCAGCAGCGGTTGAGAATATCTGGCTTTTCCGCGTCGGGATGGTGGTATTCCTGTCTATGAGCTTGGTCATGACATGCCCCAAGGTCTCGATACCGAGGGTGAGAGGGGTAACATCAAGCAGCAGGATATCCTTCACTTCACCCGCAAGCACGCCTGCCTGGATTGCTGCCCCAGTTGCCACGCATTCCATCGGGTCAACGCCCCCCTCAACTTTTCTCCCGACATAGTCCTCGACGAATTTTTGCACTATAGGCATTCGCGTAGGTCCACCGACCATTATTACCTTGTAAATATCCTTGGGAGTCAATTTCGCATCAGCCATTGCCTGACGCATCGAACCCCTGCATCTTTCTACCACATCGCCGACAATATCCTCAAGTTTGGCTCGTGTCAGGGTCATCGTCAGGTGTTTTGGACCCGAGGCATCTGCGGTCAGGAACGGCAGGTTAATATCTGAGGTAAGGGTTGTTGAAAGCTCGATTTTAGCCTTCTCTCCTGCATCCCTTATTCTCTGCATTGCAACCTTATCATTGCGTACATCAACACCCTGCTGCTTTCTGAACTCCTCGACAATGTAATCCACTATCTTATTGTCCATGTCCGTGCCGCCCAGTTGCGTATCGCCGCTGGTAGCTTTTACCTCAAAAACACCGCCGCCAAATTCCATTATCGTAACATCAAGTGTTCCCCCTCCGAAATCGAAAACCATGATTTTCTGCTCTTTTTCCATCTTGTCCAGACCATAAGAAAGAGATGCTGCGGTGGGTTCGTTGATTATCCTTACGACTTCCAGACCCGCAATCTTACCGGCATCCTTGGTAGCCTGCCTCTGGTTATCATTGAAATAGGCAGGCACGGTTATGACTGCCTTCTCCACCTTCTCACCCAGAAATGCCTCAGCATCGCGCTTTATTTTTTGCAGCAATATTGCCGAAAGCTCCTGGGGCGAGTAATCCTTTCCAAATATCCTGTACTTGTAGTCCGTGCCCATCTTTCTCTTGAAGGCAGTGACCGTGCCTTCAGGATTGGTGATCGCCTGCCTTTTTGCAGGTTCGCCCACCAACCGCTCACCCGTCTTTGTAAAAGCCACGTAGCTGGGAAACGCCTTGCCGTACTGGGTTATCCCCTCAGCACTTGGAATTATTGTAGGTCTTCCGCCCAGCATTACCGCTGCTGCAGAGTTGCTCGTTCCGAGATCTATACCTATGATTTTTGCCATTATTTCACCTCATTCTCTATTTCCTCTTTCTTTTTCGATACTCTGACTTTCGAATAACGAATGACCCTGTTATTTAACATATAACCCCTTGCAAGCTCTTCAAGGATTGTACCGTCATCGTACTCATCGGTAAGCGTCTGCATCATTGCTTCGTGTTTATATGGGTCGAACTTTTCTCCCTGCGCTTTGATGGGAATAAGACCATTTTTTTCAAGCACGTTTTTGAATTGCTTATATATTAGCTCCATTCCCTCAATTAACTTATCGTTATTATCTGTCTTTTTGGCATTTTCCAGCCCTCTCTCAAGGCTCTCACAGACATCTATCAGCTCCAGTATGAGTTTCTCATTGGCATATTTTATGAACTCTTCCCTTTCTTTAAGTTCTCTTTTCCTGAAATTATCAAACTCTGCGCTCAGGCGCAGACAGCGGTCTTTTTCTTCTTGGAGTTGTTTTTTTGTTGTTTCTAATTCTTTTACAAGTTCTTTCTCACGGGGCTCTTGTGCTTCAATTTCTTTTGTTTCCGGTTCTTCTTCACGGGCTTGGGGAGATTCGGCTTCTTTTTCCCCGATTTGCGTTTCTTCCCTGTTCGTACCTTCTTTATTTACCATCAGACAGCTCCGTGATTAATTTAAAAATATGCAAGTATCCGTGAAATACCAACTCCTCAAACAGATATATCGCAGGTTAATAATTAATTTATGCTTTGCAATGTTAGTCTTCTTCAACCGAGGGAGCCTGGATTCCGTCGTAATAATCTGCCGTGTGCTCGGGCTTAACGTCCATCATGCCTGTTTCCTTTGCCATCAGAATATCATTTATGCGCAAAATCATAACCGCAGCATCGGTTGCAGATTTGATTTCCTGGGTCTTTACACGCAACGGCTCAACTACGCCTATTTCCCTCATGTCCTCTGCTTCGCCTGTAAAAACATTTAACCCGGAAGTCTTTAAGCCTTTATTGTGCTTGTTTCTGAGCTCCGTAACAATGCTAATAGCATCCAGACCTGCATTCTCCGCAATACCTTTGGGGATTTCCTCAAGCGCATCCGCATAAGCCATTATTGCAAGCTGTTCCCTTCCGCCGTGGGTTGCGGCGTACTTTCGAAGCCTTGTTGCAAGCTCCATTTCAGGAGAGCCTCCGCCTGCCACAATCTTCCCGTCTTCTATCACAACGCCAACCACGCGCAGCGCATCATCGAGAGCCCGCTCGACCTCATCTGCAACGTGTTCTGCGCCGCTGTAAATCAGGATGGACACCGCTTTGGGATTCTCGCATCCCTCTATATAGACCATCTTATAGTTGCCCACGCCGCGCTCCTCGACTACGTCGGCTCTACCGAGGTCTTCCTCTTCTACGCCGTCCACCTTGGAAACCACGCGTGCCCCGGTCGCTTTTATAATTTTTTTTATCTCTTCGTCCTTGCATCTCCTGACCGCAAAAATACCCTTCTTGGCAAGATAATGCATCCCGATATCATCAATCCCCTTCTCTGTAAATACAACATTTGCCCCGCTTTTCGCAAGGGCTTCCACTTTCTCTTCCACAAGCCTGCTTTCTTCAAGCCTCGCTTCGCTCAGAAGCTCTGGCGATGAGATTTTAAGCGTGGATTTAACCTGTGTTTTTTCGACCTCTATCCCTGTATCGAGAACTGCGATTCTTGCATTCTCAACCTTCCTTGGCATGTTTTTATGGGCTCTTGCCTTATCAATCACAAGCCCGTGAACGAATTTTGTGTCCTTTATGCTACCGCCGCGCTGGTGGATTATATTGATGTTCTCCTTTACGTTCACCTTGCCGCCCTCTTTAATTGACTTCGCGGTCTGGACGCACAACTGCACAAGCGAATCAAGAGCAAGGTCTGCGCTTTTTCCCGTGAGAGCGGTTCGTGCAATGCTTTCAAGCACATCGTCCGAAGCATCCATTGCCAATTCTTCCAGGATTTCAATGGCTTTCTCAGCGGCAAGCCCGTAACCTCGTGTTATGATTGTGGGATGAACTCCCTGTTCAATCAGGGCATGGGCTTTGCTCAGGAGTTCTCCTGAAAGCACGACAGCGCTTGTGGTTCCGTCGCCTGCCTTGTCTTCCTGTGTGCGTGCTACCTCAACCATCATTTTTCCAGCCGGGTGCTTTATGTCCATTTCCCGTAGAATCGTGGCGCCGTCATTGGTAATTACCACATCACCCACAGCATTAACAAGCATTTTGTCCATGCCTTTTGGTCCGAGTGTGGTTCTTACAGCATCGGCTACTGCTTTTGCTGCCATGATATTCGACCCAAGTGCATCTCTACCCTGAGTCCTGGTTTTATCCTTGTCTAATATGATAATCGGCTGTCCGCTTAATTGCCCTGCCATAATAAATTACCTCCAGGTGAGATATTTCTTAGTGTTTGTGGTTCTATAAATAATTTGTGACCACTTTTTCTAAAGGCTGACAATCAATTTCAGCCACCTGCAATTAGCAATTCTTAAATATCTCGCTGGATATTTGAAATGGAAGTTATGATTGATATCGAATTATAAAATACAGGTATGAGCCATATGCACCGCATGAAACATAATTACTGGGAAGGAAAAGCTATTTCCCCAGTTCCTATCTCTAATAACATGACAATAACGCAATTGGTAGATGAAGTCTTCGATTGCATGGGCTACAATGCAAAAAGGCTTGCTGAAGCCTGCCATCTTTTCAAGACCATGATAGATGAGCATTCTACAGTTTGTTTGACGCTTGCCGGCGCCATGGCTCCTGTCGGCATGGGCGGGGGCATAATCAGGATGATAGAGCGGGGTTTTATCGACTGGGTTGTAACGACAGGGGCAAATACGTACCACGATATGCATTTTGCATACGGCTTGCCCGTTCACCAGGGGGATTATACGGCAGATGACAATGAACTGGCAGAGCATGACGTGGTGCGGATTTATGACGTGTATATCGATATGCAGCGTACGTTAATAGCCCAGGATAAGATTATACAGGCGATTACTCAGAAGGCGGTTGAAAAGAAAAGGTTCCCTGAGAAATTCTCCTCTGCATACTATAATAAAATCCTGGGCGAAGGGGTACTGGAAACCGCAAAGAAGCCTGAATGCTCATTCATCGCATCGGCTTCAAAGAACGACGTGCCTGTATTTGTGCCAAGCTTTGCGGATTCATCCGTTGGTATGGGAACAAGCTATCTTCCTATCCTTGCAGGCGGTTCAGCGGAACTTGCCCCGAAGGATTTCATAGACCCGAGCCCCACGATGGATGTCCTGGAGAGCGCTGCCATCGTGCACAACAGCACGCTCAACGATATACCGCGAGGCGTGCTTGAAGTTGGGGGCGGCGTGCCCAAGAATTTCCTGCAGCAAACAGGGCCCATGATTTCCCAGATTATCGGGATGGAATGCCCTGGTGAGAATTATGTTATCCAGGTGACGGTTGACCGCCCTGACGTGGGAGGGCTTTCGGGTGCTACGATCAACGAAGGCAAGTCGTGGGGAAAGATACCGAAGGCAGGGGAGGGGAATGTGATACCTTATCTTGATGCCACAGTTGGTGTTCCGATAATTTTCGCATATGCGCTTGAGAACTGCAAACCCAGGAAGCTTAAGAGGTTGAGCGCAAAGCTTCCTGAGATAACGCAGGAATTGATAGATGCGGCAAGGATGAATGTTCGATAACATCTGTTTTTTCCAAATCAAAACATTTATGACCAATGCATACTAAACGATAAACGGTGATAAAATTATGGTGAAAATGCCTCCTGAAATAAAGGATGTTGTCTCCAAGCAAAAACCGCTGCCAATAGCGACGGCAGATAAGAGCGGAAAGCCTAATGTGGTATTCGTTACCATGTGGAAGATCCTTGACGATGAAAACATTCTGTTTGTGGATAACTTTTTTAACAAGACAAGAAAGAACATAGAAGCCAATCCCAATATGGCAATAGTTGCATACGACGGCGATGCCAAGAAATCCTACCAGATAAAAGGGACTGTGGATATTGAAACAAGGGGCGAGCGGTTTTCAAGCGCAAAAGAGATGGCTGATGCCAAGAAACTACCCGGAAAGGCTGCCCTTGTCTTTCATGTGAAAGAGATATACGACGCCACGTACGGACCGAATGCAGGGAAGAAGTTGGCTTAGCTTCTCCATCTTTTTATTTTTGTAAGCGCCTTGAATAACAGAACGGGCATCATCTACCATCCCGATTATTTAAAGCATGAGACCGGTTCGCATCCAGAAAGAAAAGAGCGGCTGCTCTCGATACTAGCTCATCTTGAAGAAACCGGACTGATGAACCGGCTGGAAATGATTGAGCCGCAATACGCAAGCCTTGACGAGATTCAATATATTCATACACCTGATTACATTGAAAAGGTCAAAAAGTATTCCGAACTTGAAATTCCGCTTGACCCTGATACGATTTTATGCAGGGATTCGTACCATGTCGCACTGCTTGCAGCAGGAGGCGCGATAGCCGCAGTGGATGCTGCACTCGATGAAGTTGATTCCTCGTTCGCTCTCATAAGACCGCCCGGGCACCACGCAACGCCGGACAGAGGTATGGGGTTCTGTATTTTCAATAACGTAGCGATTGCAGCAAGGCATGCGCAGAAGAGAGGGAAAAAGCGCGTGCTTATAGTGGACTGGGATGTGCATCACGGAAACGGGACGCAGGAGGCGTTCTATGATGACCCTTCGGTATTATATTTCTCGACACATCAATACCCGCATTATCCTGGAACGGGATGGCTGGATGAGGTTGGAAGCGGGGAAGGGATAGGTTATAATATCAATGTTCCCCTGCCCGCAGGAACAGACGATGCGGGATTCATTGCAGCGTTCGAGGAAATACTCGTTCCTGCGGCGCTTGAGTTCAAGCCAGACATTGTTCTTGTCTCCGCAGGGCAGGATGCATGCGCCGATGACGGTCTTGCCCAGATGAGAATGAGCGTTTTGGGTTTTGGGGTACTTGCATCCATTGTGAAATCAATAGCCAAGGAAACCTGTGGTGGGAAGCTCGGCGCTGTCCTTGAAGGCGGATACGACCTTGAGCTGCTTTCACATTCTGTTGCGGCAGTGCTCAATGTTTTTATGGGGCGGGAACCTGTCAGGAAAGAATCAGCCGTCAATCCGCAGGTGAGGGCGCGGTTAGAAGAAATAAAAAAAGTTCAGCGCGAATACTGGCATTTTTGATGTCGGGTTCATCAAACTCCGATAGATTAATACGTAAAAAGCTTAATTATGCAAACCTTGCGAAGCCCGGTAGTGTAGCGGTCAATCATGCGGGACTCTGGATCCTGCGACCAAGGTTCGAATCCTTGCCGGGCTATTGGTTTTTCTGTTGAAATTGGTATCGATATAGATAGATTGGTATGCCAAAGCCTTTTGCGATAGAGTGTCAGTTTTATCATTTAAACCCTTTTTCACACCGTGATAAAAAGTATACAAAGCAAACATTTAAGTAACAAAACGACTAATACCCAAATTATACCCAAATCTGACAAGATGGATAGGATAGGATATCTGGGTAAATGTTCAGGATATGAAGAGTAAAAGGGTGGAAAGATGGGCAAATTAACCATGTTTCTGATCGTAACGGTTGCAGCCAGTGTATTTGCCCTGCCCACAGTGACATCTGTGGATCGAGGACAGTATACGTCTTTAACAATAGTGATAATGTTAACCGCAATAATTGCCATGCTAATATCGGCGATAAGACAAAAAATAGGTTGATGAAGCTGAAGTATCGACAAATGTTTCCATTTTGCTGTATTAGGAATTTGGACTTACACCCTGATCGGAGGTCCAGCCTTTCTTTTCGGGTTCCTTACCGGAGCAAATTGGAAATAATCGGGGCAATTACCAGCGATATCTTTTTATAGAACTATAAACAAAACAACAGAAACTTAAGGCTTAAATCCATTATCGAAAAAGCCGATTGCAGCTACATTTAATTATTCACAAAGGAGAATATCTATGGCAGGTCAAATGGGCGGACAGCAGGTTATTATTTTAAAACAGGGAACAGAACGCACACGAGGAGAAGAAGCGAAGCGAAGCAACATCATGGCAGCGCGTGCTGTAGCTGAAGCCGTGAGAACCACGCTCGGTCCAAAAGGACTGGACAAGATGCTCGTTGACCCGGCAGGGCTTGTAATCATCACCAACGACGGCGCCACCATACTCGACGAGATGAAAATCAAACATCCTGCTGCACAAATGGTTGCCGACGTTGCAAAGACGCAGGACGATGAAGTCGGGGATGGGACGACCACAGCAGCGGTACTGACGGGGGAACTTTTAAAAGGCGCACAGGAACTCATGGAACTGGGAGTTCATCCAACAACAATCATCCACGGATACAACCTTGCTGCAGAGAAATCAAAAGAAATCCTCTCCGATATTTCAATACCCGCAAAGGACGATAATCTCAGGAAAATAGCAGAAACCGCGCTTACAGGAAAAGGTATAGAATTCTCAAAAGAAAAACTTTCAAACCTTGCGGTCAGCGCCGTGAAGTCGATCGTGAAAAAAGAAAACGGGAAAAAGACTGCAAATATCAAGAGCATCTCCATAGAGCGGCGCGGGGAAGGAAGCGTGGAGGACAGCGAGCTTATTGCGGGTATAATCCTGGATAGGACAAAAACCCACCAGAGCATGCCCTCGCGCGTAGAGAATGCGAAGATTGCAATCCTTGCCACGCCTATCGAGGTGCGAAAGACCGAGACAAAATCAGAGATATCCATCGAAGCTCTCGGGCAGACGCGCATGTTCCTTGAACAGGAAGAAAGACAGATACGCGAGGCTGCTGAAAAAGTGATAAAAGGCGGGGCAAACGTTGTGTTCTGCCAGAAGGGCGTGGACGACATGGCACGGTATTTCCTCGCCAAGGCTGGAATTTTCGTGACGCACAGGGTGAAGAAGAACGACCTTGAGAAGTTATCACGGGCCACGGGTGGAAAGATAATCACAAGTCTCGATGAGATAACGCCTGAGGCTCTGGGGCATGCAGGACTGGTTGAAGAAAAAATGGTTGGGAATGGCGAGATGATATTCGTTACACAGTGCGAGAACCCCAACACCTATTCCATATTACTGCGGGGAGGAACAGAACACGTTGTCACAAGTCTTGACAGAGCTATGCATGATGCCCTGCGCGTCATCGGCGTAGTGATCGAAGATGGGAGGATCCTCGCTGGAGGAGGCTCGCCTGAAATAGAGCTGGCGCTTCGCCTGCGAGAGTATGCCTCCACCTTGGAGGGAAGGGAACAGCTTGCAGTAACTAAATTCGCGCAGGCTCTTGAAATCATCCCCAAGACCCTGGCTGAGAATGCCGGGCTTGACTCGATTGATATGCTTGTCGAGCTGCGCAGCAGGCATGAGAATGGAGATAAGAATGTTGGTCTTGATGTGTTTGAAGGTAAACCTGTGGATATGCTGGAAAACGGCGTCATCGAACCGCTTCGTGTAAAAACGCAGGCAATAACCCTTGCGACCGAAGCAGCATCCATGATTCTGCGCATCGACGATGTAATAGCTTCTTCGAAGGAAGCACGCCCCAAGAAAAAACCTGATTTGAGCGACCTTGAATAATATTTTAAGCTGGACATGTAACGCTTAATAACAGCTCATCTTTTATCGCATGCATTATCACATAATCCTGACAAAAGAATGCAATCTCAACTGTAATTACTGCGGGGGCGGGAGTGATTCTCCTCCAAAGGAAATCCAGTACTCGATTTTCGACCTCATGTCGTTCTTATCCAGAGATGAAGCCCCTGTAATCGAGTTTTATGGAGGCGAGCCCCTCCTTCGTATCGAAACCATGAAGAGAATCATGGACGCAATACCCGGGCGCTTCGTTATCCAGACAAATGGTTTATTGTTAGATAAAATAGAATCTCAGTATCTGGACAAATTCAATTCAATACTTGTGTCTATTGACGGGAAAAAGGAAGTTACGGATGGGTGGCGCGGTAATGGTGTATATGACAGGATAATGCACAATGCGAAGGTAATAAGGCAAAGAGGTTTTCAAGAAGACCTGGTTGCCAGGATGACAGTGGCGCAGGGTACGGATATCTATGAAAACGTGCGTTATCTTCTGGGCACAGGGGCTTTCGATCATGTTCACTGGCAGCTCAGCTTTGAAATGTTCTGGGAAGGCGCAGAAGATGGAATTGAGAAGTGGATTGGCTTCTATAATGAGGGTATTTCTTCACTCGTAAGATGGTGGATTTCCGAGATGGCACTTACAGGCAGACTTGCGGGGATTGTTCCTTTTATTGGCATTACGAATTCCCTGCTTTCTGGCAAGGAATCGCAACTTCGATGCGGCTCTGGGATTGATTTTTTTACGGTAATGCCGGATGGCAGGATTTCTTCCTGTCCCGTATCAGTTGATTTTGATTTCTCGGTTGTGGGCTCGATATTCAGCGATGCTCCGCTATCTCTTTGCGATAAGGTCAGCGTGGGTGAGCCGTGCTTATCATGCGATATTTTCCATATCTGCGGCGGTAGGTGCCTTTTTGTGAACCATGCACAGGATATGCTGAGGGAGAATGGATATTCTCTTATCTGCACGACAGTCAGGCATCTTGTGAGGGAATTGCAGAATGCGCTGCCGCATATTCTGGAACTGATTGAAAGCGGGGTTGTTAAACGTTCGGATTTTGAATATCCCCGGTTTAATAACGGGTGTGAGATTATCCCTTGAAAATTCAGGTTGCTATTGGATTGTGGCTTTTAAAATCTTATCCCCCTTCCTGATTTTCGCCGCCACAGCCATGCCCTCTGTCACCAGCCCGAAAACGGCGTAGTTCCTGTCAAGGAATTTTGCATCCTCAAGGCAGATGTAGAACTGCGAGGAGGCGCTGTTGGGGTCCTGCGAGCGCGCCATTCCCACTGCTCCTTTCCTGTGCGTGAGTGAGGGGGCTATCTCAAGAGGTATGTTTTTTCCCGAGCCGCCCGTGCCATCGCCTTTTGGGTCGCCGCCCTGGATTACGAAGCCTGGTTCGATGCGGTGGAAGGTAAGACCATTGTAGAAGCCTTTGTTTGTGAGGTCTATGAAGTTCTTTGTGGTGATGGGGGCTTCAGTTTCGTAGAGTTCGAATTTGATTGTTCCTTTTTGGGTTTCTAACACTGCTGTTTGGTTTGGCATAAGTATCGTGGTAGCATAGAGGAGGTTATGGTATAATTGCTTTTTGAATGGATATTACAGATGTAATAATCCTATTTTGCCGTACAATGTTACGATTTTTGACCTTTAAAATCGGTGACAGCCTCACAATCCGCATACCCAAGGAGATTGCAAACGCAGTCGGACTTAAAAAGAAGGCGCCGCGGTAAAGCGGCAGTCAGGGAAAAGAAAATAGTAATTGAGCCTGCGTGAAAGGAAGAACCTCACTCATTTCTCGAGGCACCGTATACTATTAGATCGATTTCTTCTTCGCTTGTCTCAACACCAAAATTGCTCGAGAGACTTCTTATTTTCTTTTTTTCTTTCTCTGATAAGGGTAGTTTAAAGAGCCTTCCACATAAGGTACCTTTCTTCTCGTTCATAGGCAATAAGATAATTTTATCTTTTATAATACTTTTCTCTCTTTGCGCCGTCTGCAACGGTTGAGCAAAAACAAATCGACAGTTTTATCTTAACGTATTTCACTTAGCGGTGTTATGAAATCAATATCTACCATACTGATAGTCATTCTTCTGGCAGCCCTCTTTTCGGGATGCGTCGGAGGCCCGCAGGCTACACCGACTCCAACACCGCCGCCCACAACAACCCCGGCAGTAACCGCAACCGCCGCGCCATCGGCAACTGCAACCATGCTTCCCGGGGTCACCCCTACAGGAAAAAGTATTCTGATAAAATTGGACAGCCAGAGAGGTTTTAGTCCCGCTACGCAGACCATCCAGCCGGGTGATGAAATCCTCTGGAGCGATTATGATACAGAAACCGTTACGCTCATAAGCGGCGACGGACTTTTTGTCGCCCAGGTATTGCCGTATTACGCAGGGTACCGATACGTATTCAAAACGCCTGGAACTTATAGCTTCTACCTTAAAGAGAACAAAAATCTAACCGGCACTATTATAGTATCTCCAGTAATACCCCAGACACCTACGCCACTTCCGACTATAGGAGAACTGCCCCGAGGCTTTCTTTACGTGGATGCACGGATGATAAACCCTGCAAACTGGGGACCTGGAAATTATTCGCTTCAAAGGGTGAAAGCCCAAATCACTAACGAGATAACCAACCCCCTTTCCATAACAGCGCAGATCGTAAGCGATGGGCAGGTTCTTGAGGAAAAATCGTTCGTTCTTGAACAGCAGGGCAGCGGTTATCAGTTTTCAAATGACATGAGCCATTTCATCAACAGTACCAATGTAATCCTGCGGTTGCTGGTTCAAGGCTATCAGCCGGCTGAGTACAACTTCACGATTGCGAGCAGCCTCGGTTAACGTATTTCTATAAAGCTTCTAATAATTATTGAGGATTTTGAATTCAAAAACTGATCTTCAGATTCGACAGCATTAAATAATTCCACGCTCTCAATAAGGCTTCATGGCACAAACCGTTTCAGAAAAGATATTCTCAAAAGCATGCGGCAAAAAGGTGAAGGCAGGCGACTTTGTCCTCGCAAACATAGACTGCGCCATGACCCATGACATCACAGGACCACTTGCGGTTGAGGGCTTCAGGGAAATAATAAAAGGCAAAAAAACGCAGAAGGTGTGGGACCCGAGCAAGATTATTATTCTTTTCGACCACCAGGTGCCGGCAGATTCTCTAAATGCCGCCGCCAATCACATTTTCCTGCGCCAGTTCGCACAGGAGCAGGGAATCCTGAATTATGATGTTTTTGAGGGCGTGTGCCACCAGGTGATGCCTGAAAAGGGGCATGTCCGACCGGGCGACCTCATCGTGGGCTCGGATTCCCATACATGCTCCTACGGAGCACTCGGCGCCTTCTCCACCGGCATAGGAAGCACAGACATGGCTTTTGTTTTTGCTACAGGAAAACTCTGGTTCAAAGTGCCTGAGACAATGAGATTCGAGCTTACCGGAAAGCTTCCAAGATGCGTTTATCCCAAAGACGTCATACTCTATCTCATCGGTGACGTGGGCGCAGAAGGTGCACGGTATAAGACCGCTGAATTCTGCGGTTCCGTGGTCAAAGGTATGGACATCCCGGGAAGGATGACCATGTGCAACATGGCTATTGAGATGGGAGGAAAAGCCGGCATTGTGGAAGCGGACGGGATTACAGAAAAATACCTCAAAGAAAGGGTGCCAGGTTTTAAATTAGACACTCTCTGGAAGAGTGACAAGGATGCAGCATTCGTGGAAACAAAAGTCTACGACGTCTCTAAACTCCCGCCACAGGTGGCTTGCCCGCATAACGTTGATAATGTAAAATCCGTGGAAGAGGTGGAGGGAATCAAACTCAACCAGGTGTTCGTGGGCTCATGCACCAACGGGCGATTTTCCGACATGGAAGTCGTGGCTAAAATAATGAACGGCGAAAAAGTGGCTAAAGGCGTTCGGTTATTGATTATACCGGCCTCGCATACTGAATACATGAAGACGCTTCGCGCCGGGTACGTTGAGCAATTCATGGAAGCGGGCGCAATCGTGGAAGCACCGTGCTGCGGGCCGTGCATGGGCGGCTCGTTTGGATTATTGGGCAAAGGCGAGGTCGGGCTCTCCACATCGAACAGGAATTTCAAGGGCAGGCAGGGAAGCCCCGATGCTCTTGTATATTTATCCTCTCCTGCGACTGCGGCTGCAAGCGCTCTGTATGGAGAGATTACAGACCCGAGAAAAGTTTAACATGATAGCTCAAGGCGCTAAAAAAGTACTGGAATGCTTCGGGGTTAAAAGAGGGGAGAGCGTGCTTATTGTAGTGGACACCAAAACCCCCTTATCCATCGGAAGGAGTTTATTCGAAGCTGCCAGAAACACAGGCTGCGATGTCATGATTGTTACCATGCTTCCAAGAACGCGGCACGGGGAAGAGCCGCCGCTTGCGATAGCAGAAGCCATGAAGAATGCCGATGTTGTTATTGCCCCGACTACGTTTTCCCTTACCCATACCCAGGCGAGGATTGATGCCTGCAAAGCGGGGACAAGGATCGCTTCCATGCCTGGAATCACGGAGAAAATGATGAATTCAGGCGGGATGATTGCTGATTATAATAAAGTCAATGGTATCGCCATCAGATTGAATGAACAGCTTGAGAATTCCCGTAAAGTGAGGGTTATTACACAGTCGGGAACGGATATCGTATTTAACCTCGATGGATGTAAATGGATGATGGACACAGGGCTCTGCAAAGAACCCGGATGCAGCAGCAATCTTCCTGCCGGCGAACTGTATATTGCGCCAAAGGATGCAAACGGCGTTTTTGTGGTGGATGGTTCCATGAGCGGGTTTGGGATTCTTGATTCTCCATTTGAATTTACGGTAAGGAAAAGGTATGTTACAGGAATTAAAGGTAAACAGGCAAAGAAACTGAATGCAATGCTGGAGGCTGTCGGGGATAAAGCTCGAAATATTGCTGAATTCGGTATCGGCATCAATCCCGAGGCGAAGCTAATCGGGAATGTGCTTGAGGATGAGAAAGTTGGAGGTACGGTGCATATCGCTCTCGGGGATAACAGTACCTTTGGCGGGGATGTGATTGCTGGGATTCATCTTGACGGCATTATCACCAAACCCAAGCTTTTTGTGGATGACGAAGAATTTATTTTGAGTTTTGATATCTGATATACAGTGGAAGAATATATTATTTAGGGCAAGCGATTTTCTGCACGGCGATTGGTTCAGAAGGTACTTAATTCCTTTTTTTTGGATTTATTAATCGAGTTCCGCATGGGAATTTCACGAAGGCATATTTATCATTGTACCATCCGAGTATCGTACCGTTGCCCCATGCATTATGTAATATTTTTGTTCCAATTTTTGTCACTTTATTCATACTTCTCCCTCTCTGGAATATGATTACAGTCTTGGTTTTTAATGCATGCCGGGAATTCCTCATATTCCTGAGTTATCACTTTGGAAAAGCAACTTTTGTTTGTGTTTCTCAGGCATTTCATAAATTCACCTCTATGTTTTTACTAAATTCAAATATCGAAAAATCTATACTTTTCATTCATTCTCCTTGGGTTTGATGACGTCATCGATCCTGAGCTGCCCCCTGGATAATGGAAGTTTGAGTGAATATTTCCCACGGGAAGTTCTAAAAATTATTTTTTGGAGATGAAACCTGTTTATCGCAGAATTTATGCTACTATAATTAATTTTAAGTTTTTTGTGTTTATTGGTTAATGCTTTAAATACCATACCCGGCGATAGTTCTTTTTCTGGATGTTCATTAAAATAATCCCATACCAGATCTGTTATTGTTTTAATTTCTTGTGTTTTCATTATTTCCTGATTGCAATGTTGCAATAATGCAATAATGCAATTAAACTATATAAAAGTTTTGGTTCAGATTCTGCCAAACTTTTCGAAGGTCAGACTGGAAAAGCCAGAAAAATAAAACAAGAAACGAGAAGCGCCAAATGCGGGCATGTTATAACTAACCTGGAAGGACTGATTGGTGGTAAAAAATCCATTTTTAACTACATGAGAAATATGTTTGAAGAGATAATATTATTAAATCATTTTTTAAATATCTCAATATTTTCATAACCGAAAAATATAAAAATGTATAAGTCTTATTTCAGTATGCTTTTGGGTTGATTCCTGAGACTATATTGTATATTAGATGATAATATGGAAGAAATAAATCAGTCTGCGGTGTTCTTTATATGCAGGGTTTGCAGCTTCGAGTTCGAGGCAGACCCAAACTTTATCCCGATACCGTGTCCGCAATGCGGGAGCGAGGACACGGAGAGGGTTTAAGCATCTTTTACTGTAGCTTGAGTAACTGCAATTACTTCGTTTGTTGTGGTGTCTATTATTGTGATTGAAACTGTGGTGTCGTAATCTAATTTCCATCTACTATCGGCATTATTGTGCCAGTCATATAAATATAAATCATTTCCATCAGACCCATAAAGTGTTATGGTTTCACCAGCGTCCCAGGAAGTACCCTCTACAATTTCGTTATCACATTCAATTATACAATTTTCTCCAGCTAAATCCCTGTAAATAACTCGCACGTCCTGTGCTGACGAAAGATGTGGATCTTCTCCTGAGGTATACGTATATCCTTTACCTGTGATGATAATTTTAGTGTCGTCCTCATTTAACGCATCGCCACCTTTATGTTTCAGCACTACGACATTTTTATGTAGAGCCTCACTACCTATATCCCCTTTCGCCTCCACCACCACAATCTTGGCATGCGGTGCGCTCTCAGGAATTGTGAAAGTAAATACCGAAACAGCTATAACCGAAACCATAATCACCGTTAGCCCAACCATCAAGGTTACTCCGATTATCGGCGATACAGCGTCATCGCTTTCCCCCACCTTCCTCATGATTAGCAAGGGTATTTTAACAAGTATTAACTTTTTCGGTTTTATTCGAGTCTACGGCACTCAAGAAATAATAAGCAATCGGAATCAGGGAACCTGTTACATTAAAGGCTTTTTCTTCGAAGTTCGTGAATCAAAAGTTCAGACATTGTTATATTATTTTGCCAGCGTCCTCGAAGGATTTGCCGCTGTATATCAGGTTGTATATATCGTCCGCAATATCACTGATACCGGCACGCACCTGTTTCATCGTATCCCTGTCCCTGATTGTAACAGTACCATCCTCAAGCGTCTGGTAATCCACTGTTATAGAGTACGGCGTGCCGATCTCATCGTTTCTTCTATACCGCCTGCCTATGGTTCCAGAATCGTCAAAGGCTACGAGTATTCCTTTGGTTCTAAGCTTTTTGACTATCTCGTTTGCGGGTTTCATGAGTTCCTCGCGCGTAAGAAGGGGCAGCACGGCGGCCTGGACAGGCGCTATTTCGGGGGGCAGGCGTAATACGATTCTCTTCTTTTCCTCTTCATCGCCAGTTTCTTCAATTTCAGCAGTTTCCTCTTCAAAATATGAGTGTTCAAGAAGGGAATATACTATCCTGTCAATCCCGAAGGAGGGCTCTATCACATGGGGTATGATATTTTCACCATGAACTTCTTCGCATACGGTTTCAAACGTTACGGCATTCTTTTCTATTTTTATTTGTTCACCATCAATTGTCAATTCAATTGCATCCCTCGATAATTCTTCAGATTTTAACGCTTTTAAAGCATTTGCGATCTTTCCCGCTTTTCCTTTGAACTTAGGACCGAGAATCCCCATGTCTGGTTTGACTGCAAAGCGCTCAAATTTTTTGGGTTTGTCGTAAGGAACATACACGGTTAACTCTGTCTCGCTCTGTCTTGCGTGTGCTTTTAAATCGTAATCAGTCCTGTCCGCGATGCCCACAACTTCAACCCATCCGAACCGTTCGCTCAGTATCTCGGCATCCCAGCAGTCTGCAGCATAGTGCGCCATTTCATCCTTCATATGCTGCCTGAACCTCAATTTCTCGGGCGACACTCCCACTCGCACGAGATATTTATGTGTCAGGGCAAGACAGTATGCGAGGAATTCATGGGCAATTATTCCTTCCTTTACTGCTTTATCTAGGGTCATCTTCCGGGACTCCCCGGCTGCCTGTCCTTCCTGCGAGTAAAGGTTCAGGACAATATCAGCGACTTCCTTGAATTTAGGATGCGTCTTGTCCCTGGGGTCAATGAATATCTCAGCCTCTGCCTGCGTAAATTCGCGAAGGCGTATCACACCCTGGCGCGGGGATATCTCGTTGCGGTAGGCTTTGCCTATCTGCGTTGCGCCGAATGGGAGGCGGTCGCGGTAGAATTTCAGGAGGCGCGGAAAATCCACGAACATCCCCTGCGCAGTCTCCGGACGAAGGTATCCAGCACGTTTTCCACCTGGACCGATGCTGGTTTTGAACATGAGGTTGAACTCATAGACCCTGCCAAGCTTGCCTCCGCATTCAGGGCATTTGGTATTGTTTTTATTGATGACCTCGGAAAGCTCATCGGTGCTCAGGGTGTCTGGATTATCCATGACGTCCTTGACAAGATGATCTGCACGGAAGGCTTCGTGGCACTTCTGGCATTCGGTGAGTGGGTCGGAAAAGCCGCCGACATGACCTGAGGCGATAAAGACATCTTCTATGCCGATGGTGGGCGATTCTATCTCGTAATACCCTTCGTTTATCACGAATATGTCACGCCAGATATTCTCAACGCGGCGCTTCAGCATTGCGCCGAGAGGTCCGTAATCATAAAAACCTGCTGTGCCGCCGTAAAGCTCAAATGAGCCCCAGAGAAAACCGCGGCGCTTGGCAAGTTCGATCACCTGTTCGTATTTGTCAGCCATGTGTAGTCCTCGTTTTTGGCTTAATACAGGGTTTGGGATTATTAAGGTTTCATTTGGACGAGTTTATTTCCCGGATGAAGTTTGAAAATTATTTCAAAAGAAATGGTGCGGAGATCATCTCTGGGCCTCTTTTTATGCAAAAATTAATAGAAAAACGGGCAGTATGTTATTGGACAGTATGTATGATTAGGCATAATAAGATTGTAAATGTCCTTTTTCGGGGAAAAAGGACACTACATGGGGCGATCTCAATATATCTTCAGGGCTTCGGGCAATTTTAGAAACCGAATTCAGTTTTGAAACTGTTTCCGGTAAGATTTATATCCCACCCTGGCGGAGTCTCACTGATCGATGTCACAATACCTGTGCACCGATTAATATAATTGCCATCACCACCATTCATAATGTCGTAGCGGGCATTACCATGAATATTGTAGCCCTCCACGTTGATGTGGTGGGCTTCATTTATGATAGCTATACCAGAAATAAAGTCTATCATAAGACCGGTTGGTTCTCTGACTCCGGTTGCAGGATTCATTCTGCATATGGGACCGTTCCCGGCGGCAATGCCGTTGATTAGTGTCACATTATAGCTTTCAATTCCATCTATAACAATGCCACCACTATCATCAGCACTTGTTATCGTGTATTGAACTAACACATCATGAGAGTTATTGATCCAAATGCCCTTTGCATCATCGTAGGTGAACTCGTTGCAATCAGTGCCTCTGGACAGGTTACATGGGGAACCAATCGTTATGTAATGGCTGTTTTGCATGAGAACTCCATCTCCGTCGGCCTTTAGCTTGCTACGGGTAATATTGATATGATCAGATGAATTCAACAGAACCCCATGATTTCCTATTCTGTTGAGGCTTAAACTATCCAAACTTATATTCCCAGATAAGTCTAGCTGTACTCCATTTACCCCAAATGCATCCAGTGAGTTACCTGCCACATCCGAGATTGTGGTGGGTGTATGAATATTAACAAGCCATATTAACTTGGCGCCTGTTGCTGGAACCTGTGCGAAGTTTGATTGGATGCAGCCTATCTTGAAGAACTTTGTTATCTTTCCTTCCGAATTATCGATTTTTATCGCATACCCAGGTGTGAGATTCTTGATCTGCCAATTGCTAATCAAGTAGGGATCCGTAGCTGTCCCGGTTCCCGAAACTACACCATTAGTGCGGTTAAAATCATTGTCACTGGTGATAAAGATCGGTTCATGAGGCAACGGATTGCAGAGAGAAGATGCTCCCGCTGGTGTAACTGAAACCGCGACCTCAAACACCGAAAGGAATAGAAGGAAACCAACTACAACAGCTATAATTCTATGATCGATTTTTCTCAAGGTTGCAATTTTCCATTTAAAAGGTACTATGTTCATAATCACTCCATTGAAACATCTACTGTAATTACCCCATTCAATCATTAATGGTCATCATATATGAAATTATCTGTATTTGAGTACAGCATACTGACTATACCACAGATGCTTTTTTGCAGGCAGTGGTTGATAAATCGCATACTTCTGACGCATTATAGAGAGCCACCACTGATAAGAGCCATACCACAGATGTTTTTTCAAGGTACGTTCAGGAGATAACACATATTACCGATGCATTATTGCAGGCAATAATCGAGATAAGCTCATAGCTTAACTTGTCGTCCACTTTGGGGCGCAGTCCTTGACTTGAAAACCAAAAATAAAGACAACAATCAGTTATTTAAATATCTGCGGGGGGCCGTAAATTTCCTGTCCCTCCTGGTTTAAACGCATTCTGCATAATTTCCTTACTATATCCTTCCGGGATTTTCCCTGTGTCTGCATAAACATACAACGCAGTATTAAATACAGTATTTGCCACACTGAACACGAGGATTACGCCGAGGAAGTACAATACGGCAATTGCTATTGTTATAATTATCCCGATGGGTCCTAAAACTGCCAGGGCAAACAATAACATGAACGCTACAATTACGCCTAGGAATAAGAATAAAAATTCAATCATACCCAGCCCGAAATACCTGATCAGGCTTTCTCCCCATGTTTTCTTTAATGTCTGTACGGATTTCTTTATTGCTTCCATCGGTCTGAGGTCATTATAAACCATTGCAGGAACTACGAAAATAGTGATTATGCTCCACATCATTCCCAAAATGGACGTGAGAATATTCACCACTATTCTCCCGGATTCGCCTGCTCTCTCTGCTAGACTATCAATTATTCTCAAGATCAGTCCCACGGTCGCCACAATAATGCTCCAGGTGAAAATCAGGCCTATCTTGGAACGGGCGAATTTTATACTCTCCGAGAAAGTAGCGTTCCCTCCCTCGAATCTTATCTTGGTTGTGTATACAACGCATACATTGAAGAAAGTAGCTATAAACGCCAGTCCAAGATATGTTATAAAAAACAAGAGATACTCTGTAATCCCATAAGATCCCGGACCCCTTCCTTCCGTAAATGAAGTGATAATGGATGGAAAGAGCATTACCAGAATAAATATGATCGAGAATATGCCCGCCAATAAAGGAAACAATAACATCTCTCTGTCTTTCTTTATCACATTGAAACTTAATTTTGTGATTTCCCAGCTTCTTGAAAATGTTTCAAACAAGATGTCCACTTCAACCTTTTCTTGGTTTCATATCTATCGGCAAAGGTAATATATACCCTTTCCTGCGGGAGCGGGATGTGGAAACCTCACGCGGGATCCCGGGCACAATAAAACCATCGGCTCGCCTTCTTGAGATTTTCAAATACTATCCAGGGCCTGTCCCAAATCCTCAATAATATCGTCGGCATCCTCAATGCCCACCGATTAACGTACAAGCTCATCTGCATTCCCGTACCTCAGATAGAGCTTCACAAGCGCATCCTCCACTCTCGTCAGTTTCTCGCCCTCAAACCCCTCAAGATTGATGTTCATCCTTTCTGCCATTTCAGCGGCTTTACTGGATACAGGCACATCTATCTTCCACACTCCTCTTAACTCCCTCAAGAAAATCTGGGCTGTAACCTCGCCGATCCCTTTAAATTCCATTAACTTACTTTTCAGCTCTTCAGTGTTCCTCGAATGAGCATAAAGTTCCTCGAGCGAGCCGTATTTTTCCTTGAGTTCTTTCATTATATTCAGCAATTTCGTAGCTGTTGAGAAATCGTATCTCACATACCCTCCTTCATCCAGAATCCTCACAAGTTCATCCCATCCCGCATTTATGATTTTATCAGGGCTCAGGATTCCGTAATTCTCAAAAGTTTTGTAGGTTTTCATTGCTATTTTTTCGCTTATCCTTGCCCCAAAAAGGATGGAAGCCAGAAACCACCTGAACCTGCCCGAAGGCTTTGTAAGCTCTATCCCTAGGTCTTCGCTGTACAATGGAAAATTGGAACACAGGGTTTCCACTCTGTCCATAATACATGTTTTGTGAATAATCTATAATGAACCTTGCTTAAATAGTTCGTCGATGATATTATGAAAGAATAACAAACATTAATTGCGAACTATGGCAGACATTTCTGATTTCTTCCCCTCCGACACATCCAGAAACTCCCTTCTCACCGCACAGAAGCTTGTCGCTGAGAGAGCGATAACAGAAGACGATTTCGGCAAGCTTCGGTTAATCGCGGGAGTTGACCAGTCATTCCTTGACGATAAAATCATCTCAGGCATCATAGTGCTGAAATATGATTCGCTTGAGGTCGTAGAGCGCGTCCATTCCGTCCAGCCTTTGAGTTATCCCTACATCCCCACGTTCCTGAGTTTCAGAGAGGGACCCGCTATCGTGAGCGCTTTTCAAAAATTGAAAACACCTCCTGACATCCTGATGGTGGACGGCGCTGGCGTCAATCATCCCCGCAGCGCCGGTATTGCCACGCATGTAGGTGTGGCGCTGGATGTACCAACAATCGGGATTACGAAAAAGATTCTATGCGGCACGGGGGATGAGCCGTCACAGGTTGGCGAGGCGAATCCGCTCATCTATGCAGGTAAAAAAGTCGGATGGCTCCTTAAATCCACCAAACGAAGCAGGGCGATAGTGGTAGCGCCAGGGCACAGGGTTTCGCTGGATAGCTCCCTTTCGATCGTGAAAAAATGCCTTCGCGGTCACAAGCTTCCAGAGCCCATCAGGCTCGCGCATGAGTATGTGACCGGGCTGAAGAAAGAAGCCTCGGCATCTTTACTATCTTAACCAGACCAATTCAGGCTCAGCCCTTCCCGGCGCCTCGGTTTTACCCTTCGGGTACCCGAATATCAGCGGCGCAACAGCCTTGTAGCCCTCAGGCGCCCCAAGTTCTTTCAAGAACGCTTCATCCATGAGCGCGGGCAGCACGCCTCCAATCCAGCAGCTTCCGATGCCATGAGAATGGGCTGCAAGCATCATGTTCTGGGCTGCCATTGCACAGTCCCAGTCGGTTGTCATAGCGCTTTTATTCCCGAGAACAATCACAAGGACTGGGGCATTATAGAACATACTCGTGCCTTTTGTCTTTAGAAATACAAGGAAATCGGAAGCTTTTTTGGAGGCATTTTTCATCGATTCCAGTAAAGGGATCATTGAGCTCTTGCCCCGCTCCGAGATTTTCCCCATAACGTCTTTGTTTTTTATCACTAAAAAACTCCACGGCTGCGTATTGAAACCGGAAGGAGCGTATCTTGCGCAATCGATAAGAAATTTGATCTCTTCATCAGATACCTGTTTTTCACTATATTCACGCACGCTGCGCCTTGTTTTGATTATTTCAACTACGTCTTTCAAAATAATTCACCCATTTAAAATAGCTCATTCAGGTTGAACTTGTACGGACCGAGTGTGCCGCCGTAATTGCCCGCGCTTATCTTTTTCACGCCAGGGAGCTTCACAGCAGCTTGTATCCCGGCTTTCATGGAGCTACTGATTGCTTCCACGCTCAAGCCGTTGATCACGATTTCGTATATGGCATTCACATCAGCAGGCACTTTCGTGTCTTTTATTTTTGCTTTGATAGAAGGGCAGTATTTTTCGTTCGTGGTCGCCTTCATGAATTTATAATTTGTAAAGCCCACCTTCGAGCCGCTTGCAACTATACCTCCCGGGAAAGGGGTGATCGTACCTTCAAGCTGGGCTATCGCATCCACCGCGTTCTCAGCCGCAGCCAGGGCAGCCATCTGGTTATCAGCCATTATAAAGAAATTCCCTCCAGCTATACCGTCCTGCGCCCCGATGCTGTGCTCGGCAATGAAATCCCCCTGCATCATGGGTATCTTATACGCTTTCCTTCCACCGATACTTGTCTCGGATTCAAAACCATCCCCGAAGAACTTTAGCTTGAATCCTGTATCGAATTGCTTCTCAGCTTTTGGAAGCCCGTTCCACATCGCAGCCGTTGGCGCTGTCAGGACGCACTGTCCGAGGCGTTTTAAAAGCTGCTCCTCGAGAGATTTAAATCCAAACGTGCATATCTGGATGTATGCACCCGGCCTTCCGTCCGGCGTCTCGTTTCCATTCACCACTTTTTCAATACCAGCCTCTGCAGGGCACATTATTACAGATGTCCCGAAACCTGTGGCTTCCTGGGCTGCAACTTTTGCCCATCTCTTGGTTGCACCTGTGATCAATACTCTGGCTATCTTTATTGGAAATGCTTCCGCAAATGTATCTTCTATCTGTACTCCATTGAGTTCCATATTGTTCCCTCATGCACTTTTCTTAATGTAGTTCCTAATATACGCTTCGAAATGTTTTGAGAAAAAATTAAAAAAAGAAAAAATCGTTTTTAGTGCAGCATTTCATCCACAGCACGCGTGGCAAGCTCCTGCATTCGCACCTGGGTTCTCCCTGGTCCAGAGAATTCGTCGTGAGTCATTATGGATGCAATCTCTTTACCCAGGACGAATATCGCGTGTTTGTGTTCGGCTTTGCTGCGATGCACATGTATTGGACTTATCTTAAGGGAATGGTACTGGGAAAATTCTCCCTGCCCGTTTTCCTCAAAAAATCTTTTCATTTGCACCATCAGTGTGTGTAGCTGGATCAATTCTTCCTTGTGTATAAAACCGCCTCCTAACTGTTGATACTGTTTACCGCTGATGCAGTAATTCTAGATTCATTCACCTTTATTCGATACTAAAATGGTTTGTACGGAAGAATATTTCCTATCTTCTAAACTTAAAGATTGCGATTTAATTCTAATGATTCTTCGTGACTATTTATTTATGGATTCACGATGATCTTCTGATGCTGTAAACGGGGATACTCCTTGATATAGAACCCATACGTTCCTGGCATGGTAAAAGTGTAGTTGAACTGTTTAGTGTTCCATCTTAATACTGCTCCTGTGTCGTTCATATCCCATAATCTCTGTTCGCTCACAATAGTAAGCATCTCGCCCGATGTAGCATCGTTGATCCATATCATGGTATCTCCCGCATATACATTGAGTGTAAGATTCTGGTACACGATTGGCGTATAGTTCGTTTCAATTACCCTCTTGAAGCCATAAAACTCATCAACAAAAGACTTGTACACAGAAGGTATTCGTACCGGCGTTGGAGTTGGCGTGGGTGTCGGGCTGGGAGTAGTGGGAACAACCGCAGGCTTTGCCGTCTCGGTAGCGGTTGGGGTTGCAGTGGGAGTACCGACTTGCTTCCCCACACATCCCAGTAAAACCGATGATAAAATTATAAGCATTATTGTGATTAATTTAATTTTCTTCATGCCTTCACCGGATTTAACAATAGTATTGTTCATAAATAACATTATCGATTTGTTCTCTGATAGCGATTTATTAGAGAGGTTTATTATTAATGCCTCACATCAAACCTATGTGTATGGGTAACAGTCAAATAAAAGAAATGAAGTGGATATATGAAGAGATCGTGGGAAGAATTCCGCCTTTTTCCCTTGTTTCATACCAGTACAGCATTCTCCTGCAGTTGTTTTTTCTCCTCATACTCGGTCTCACACTCGGCTTTGTCTTTGACCTGAGGCTGATTTCCCTGCTCTACGGTTCGCTTGCCATCATGGTTGCGGTTTTATGGAGCCTTTTGATTCTGCAGCTTGGTCCCACTCTTCGCAAATTCCGGGCGCCGCTGAGTAAAGATGAAAATGAATTACTCAAGCAGTATAAGGGAATACTTTTTCACAGGAAGCATTACGAGGCAATCCCGGGATTAGCGATTTTCATTCCTTTTATGCTGTATCTTTTCTATTTTGGCACGAATTTATTGGAGTACTGGATCGGAAAAAACCCGCACATTATACTGTTGCTGTTCGTCAGTCTCCTGATCTGGGATATTTGTTACAGGATGGGGCTTGCGCTTTGGACATCCATCCTCGCCCTGTGGAGATCTATCAGGCTTCAAAGGCTTGCAGAAAAAAGAACCGAACTTGAACATACGCCCTATACGGAACTTCGCTCCCTGCGGAAGCTTGATATCAACAATGTTTTCTTCGGAATAATCTCGCTTCTTTTAATACCATTGTTTCAGATTGATAAATTTCTCGTTATAATAATCCTCATTTTCATGGTTTTCATATCTTTAATTTCAATGATTTCAGCCTATATAGTATCGAAAGTTCCCTGGCTCCCGCCCGATATATACAATCTCGTAAAAGATTCCAGTTTTGCCTACATAGGAACTTCTTTTAAAGGCGTGCCGCACGTAACGCCTGTGGTCTATGTTTTCGACGGGCAGAAGATTTTTTTTAATACCTCAAAGGAGGCAAAAAAATTAAAAATAATGCTCAAAAACAACAAAGTGGCTTTCTTGATAGATAAAAGGGACATGAGCAATATATATGAAAACAAGGCTGTATTATTTACAGGCGAAGTAAAAATCTATGGGCTTCTGGATATTCCGCTTCGGCTTATCCAGATGCTTGCTGCGTTAAAGCTTTTCATGAAAAAATATCCCGAATATACAAGAAAGTATTCAGCTTCGGAATTGCCTAAAGCCTGGCAACTAACCCCCATTATAGCAAGGATACTGGTGGAGGTAAAACCCATTAAAATCATATACTGGAGAGGGGCAAAACAAATCAGCGTGCCGGTGTGACCATGAGAATCCCTGATGAGATGCGAAATATACTGTACGGCAATTATTTCGGCTATGTCTGCACAAGCGACAGGTATGACCAGCCGCACCTCACGCCCGTATTCTTCGTATACGATGAGCATTCTCAGAAAATATTCTTTATCACCAATGATAAATCAAAAAAGGTCAAGAACATATCCGAAAATCCGAATGTAAGCATAACCATCGATATAAGAGACTCGAAGAATCCCTTCAACAACGAAGGCGTTATGGCGCAGGGAACAGCCAAAATAACAGAAAAGGCACCTATTTATTTCCTGTCAGAGGAGACGCTGCGGTTATACTATGACATATATATGGAATTCAAAAGCAAATACCAGGAAGTAATTGAAAACAAGCCCCTCGGGGAGAACGATGTGATTATACAGATCAGCATTGAAAAAATGGTGTACTGGAGAGGACCACATTTTAAGTCTGTAAGGCTTTAGATGGCGTAGCTATGTATATCGATTCCTATACTTCACGCTGTAAAATCTTCAAGCTGATACCGCCCGGCTCAAAAGTGCTGGAAATCGGCTGCGGCTCGGGGAGGCTTGCCAATCTTTTGTCGATGAGGAAAAAATGCATCGTGTATTGCGTGGAGAAGGAGCCCAAAATGGCATCCATTGCAAAGAGCAAATGCGTGGAAATGCTGAATATGGATATCGAAACGAAAGAACTGCCTTTTGGTGATGGAGCGTTTGACTGCATCCTCCTTGGAAATGTCCTTGAGCATATGAAAGAGCCCTCAAAAATATTAGCCAACCTGAAAAAATATCTCTCAGATAGCGGTTTTTTAATATATTCCGTGCCCAACATTGTCAACTGGCATTCGAGGATGACTATTTTTTTCGGGAAGTTTGAATATGCAGAAAGCGGCGTTTTTGACAGGACGCATCTTCGGTTTTACAATCTTAACTCTGCAATAAAGCTCGCAGAGGATGCAGGATACAGAATTGTTTGGCTTGATGTTACGCCGAGCGTTTATCTTTTCAAGGAAAAACTGAATTTCCTGTGGTATGGATTCGCAAAGCTCTGGAAAAATCTTTTTGCGGACGAGTTCGTCATTCAGGCGAAAAAGGGGTAGGATTATCACCGCAGAGGCGCTAAGAACGCAAAGAATGTGTTTTGCGTGGCTTTGCGCCCTCAGCGTCTTTGCGGTGTTGATAGTTATCGCTAAGAATACATGGGATTATATCCTTTGCTGAGCGCCAAGGCTATCTGCTCGAGAAATATCTCCGGCGGTTGCGCCCCTACGAAAAAAGTATCCTCGTTGATCACGATGTGCGGAGTGCTCATGATACCGTATCTCTGCACGAGGTGAGGGAACTCGGTCATCTCGACTACGTCAGACTTTATGAACTCGCTCTCGATTGCGAATTGATGCGCAATCCTTGCAGCTCTCGGACAGTAAGGGCATGCGGGTGAAACAAATACCTGTATATTTACAGGTTTTTTTATCTCTGCCAGCTTTTTCTTAATATTGTCTGCTAACGATGTTGTCCCTCTTGAAACATCCAAAATGTCTTCCACTATCACCGGAAACTCATAGCCAGCAGGTACACCGTAATACCTGATACCGTAATCCGATTTCCCGACAATTGCAATGGCTGGGATTTTTTTTATGTCGTATTTTATGTCTTCATCACCGTCCTTGACAAAGTCGTACACTTTCGTTTTTATTTTCGGGGAGAGCGTTCCCAGCTCAAGCACAAGCTCCCTTGCTTCCCTGCAGAACTGGCACTCAAGTTCCTGCGTGAAAACGATGAGTTCCACATCACCTGTTAGTTCTGCGAAGTGTTTTTTCAAATGCTCTTTTTCTTTATCCGGGATTATCATACAGTTTCCTTAGTTCTACTCAAATGAATTATTAATTCAAAATTCTTTGGGTGCAAGTAATAAATCC
>JAPZAS010000036.1 GCA_027460525.1 Candidatus Methanoperedens sp. | reverse complement strand
GAGATAGTAATTTCGGAACTTCAAACACTGGCTGACAGCGGGGCTATTATAGTTGTGGAGGGACGTAGAGATGCGGAATCCCTGCGCTTCCTGGGAATAAAAGGCGAGATTAAGTTTGCCTCGCGCCAGCCCATGCTTGAATTCACAGAATTGCTGTCCAAAAGCGGAAAAGAGATTGTTTTATTGACAGACTGGGACAAAAAAGGCGGTATTGTGGCACGGAAGATAATACAACATCTTCTAACGTACGGTATTATGCCGAATACGGATATCCGTTCAAGGATACGAGTTTTAGTGAAAAAAAGGATTAAGGATGTTGAAAGTCTTAATAACTATGTTAATAAGCTGAGGTATGAAGTCCATGGGATAACCAAATTTTAACCTGATTTTTCCCATTTTAGGAGTAACGAGTTTATAAAAAATTAAGGAGGGATTTGCTCCCTCTCAAACTTATTGTGGGAGGTGATTTAGTTTATGTGGATCTTATCCATCCCGGTGCCAGGCATATACATGAAGCCGAAATTCATGGTGATGGGATCAATGCCAATATTATCGCCTTTGTAGTCATTGTCCCCAAGGACACTAGTTATGGTCAGTGTATTCATGCCTTCCTTGCCGTTGAAGTTCAGTTTGTCATTTCCTGCATCATCCGTATATACCACCATTTCATTGCCCTTACTGCCCTCGATGTGGTATTTCTGGTCCCCTGGTGCATCCGTTATGGTTGCTGTAAGACTATTTCCTGCCCCTTCTGGCGACATAAGATCAATATTAAGGTCGCTTGCGGTCATTGCAGCAGATGGATCGCCCGCTGCATATGCAGTTCCATCGACTGTGTATGGGCACGATCCCCCTGCCAAAACACCAACACCGTTAGTGATATCTATCGTATTGAGACCTACATCACATGTTACTTTTACCTCCACTGGTTTTGGCGGTTTTGCCTCTGCTGCGACCATAAATGCAGAAGCCACTACTATTCCTGCCAGCATTAATACTGCCAGCTTTTTATCTATTTTCATATCATTTACTCCTATAGTTTATCCTTTTACAAGGCTCGCCTGTGGCTTGCCCTGTGCCATAGCGCATCACATTTTGCGCCTGATGCATTTACCACACCACCAACTGCAGGCAAATCCCCATGCATCTCGGATTTTTTAATGTGTGGTTTTAATTAAAGAGATTTGGCAGAAAGGATATCCCATTCTTAACAATCTCCTCGGCCACTCACTTTTATTGCGGGTACCACCATTAACGTTGTGTAACCCCACATACGCTATTTTACTAATTGTGCTCACTATATATAAAACCTTCTAAATTATAACGGATATTTATTATAATGCGCATGTTTTTTATAAGCTTTTATAATTTTATACTTAAAGTTCAAGAGACATTGTATGTTCACGAATCATAAACTATATTGCTCATAGCATACAATTTTTATCTGGAGATGGTTGGATGAGCAATAAAAAGAAAATCCTGATAGCATATGCCTCCAGGACAGGGAATACCGAAAAACTCGCACAGGCAATAGCAGACGGTGTTAAAAAAGTGGAGGGGATAGCAGTCGAGATAAGAAGGGCAAAGGATGTCAAACCGGGTGAAGCAATATCAGCCGATGGATATGCCTTCGGGTCTCATTCTGCCTTTGAATACATGGCTGGCGAGATTAAAACGCTTTTCGAGGAGCTCTACTATGTAAGAGATAAGGTGAGTGGAAAACCTGTCCTGCTTTTCACAACCGGTATGGGCGGGCAGGTGGCTGCGCTTGAATCCATGGATAAGGTAGTGGGTGTGTTCAATCCGCGCTGGATTAAACCTGGCGTGGCTGTGGAAGGGGCGCCGCGGGAAGCAGACAGTGCAAAGGCAATGGATATGGGGAAAAAACTGGCAGTAGCTGTGAAGAAATAGCGGTCATAAGTTATTAAATAGTCCTGCAACAAAGGTATGTATATCCTTGAATGAGTTGATATCATGGAAAAAAACAGATTGACATGGAAAATCGGCGGAAAAGCTGGAGAGGGCATCATGGCAACCGGCATTATTTTCTCCCAGTCATGCTCACGCGGGGGTTTGCATGTATTCGACATCAATGAATATCCTTCTCTAATAAAAGGCGGGCATAATACGGTGCAGGTGAGAGTGGAAGACCGGGAGATATTTTCACAGGTTAAAGGCGTTGATGTCCTGATAGCCCTCAACAAAGAAACAATATTCCTGCACAAGGATGAGATAACGACAGGGGGAGGGATAATATACGACAGCGCTGAGATTATCGAGAGGAAGGAACTCAGGGAAGACATCCGCCTTTATCCAGTGCCATTCGGCGGCATCATCAAAGAAATCGGGGCGCAGCCGATAATGAAAAATAATCTTGCCCTCGGCGCATCGATTGCCCTTATTGATTACGATTTTGAGATTCTTGCAAGTGTTATCAGGGATATGTTCCAAAGGAAAGGGGATAAGATAATCAATGAAAACATCAGTGCAGCCAAAGCCGGTTTTGATTATGTGAAAAAGAATTTTCCAGACGATTTTAACTGTAAACTTGAGACAATAGGAAAACCCGGGCGAATGCTGCTTACAGGCAACGATGCCATCTGCATGGGCGCAATCAAGGCAGGATGCAAGTTCTATTCCGCCTATCCCATGACACCGGCGTCTTCCATACTGCATTTCATGGCAGCACAAGAGCGGCGGTTCAATATCGTGGTGAAGCACACCGAGGATGAGATTTCAGCCATAAACATGGCAATCGGTGCGGGATTTGCGGGCGTAAGAGCTATGTGCGGCACCTCAGGGGGAGGGTTCTGCCTCATGTCCGAAGGCTACGGGCTCGCTGGAATGATCGAAATACCAGTTGTTATAATCATGGCAATGCGCCCTGGTCCAAGCACAGGTATGCCTACGTGGTCGGAGCAGGGAGACTTCAAATTCGTGCTCAGCGCCTCTCAGGGTGATTTCCCGCGCCCTGTGCTTGTGCCGGGTAATAACGAGGAATGTTTTTATCTGACTGCGGAAGCCTTCAACATCGCAGAGAAATACCAGACCCCGGTTATTGTCCTGACTGACAAGTACCTTGCAGAGAGCCACAAGACCACGGAGAAATTCGATGCAGGCAGGATAACCATAGACCGCGGACTTTATGCTCAGTCTTCGGAGCTTGCTGCGTCTCCCGAGGCAACTTTTTTTAAGAGATATAAATTCACTGAAAACGGCATATCCCCAAGAACCATCCCTGGCACGAAAAAAGGGCTCTACACAGCCACAAGCGATGATCACGATGAGGAAGGTAACATCTCAGAAGAGATAGAGGATAGGATAAACATGATGCAAAAAAGGATGAGGAAGCTGGATGCGCTTGCAAAAGAACTCAAACATCCGGATTTGATCGGACCAAAAGATGCAACAGTAACGATAATAGCCGCAGGCTCAACAAAAGGTCCCATAAAAGAGGCTATGATGCTGCTGGAAAAAGAAGGCGTAAAGTCGAATTACCTGCAGATATTATATTTAAATCCTTTCCCTTCAGAAAAAGTCTCAAAGGTAATTGATTCGGCTAAAAAGACAGTTGTAGTGGAGAATAATTTCACAGGGCAGCTTGCCGATATCATCAGGGAAAAAACAGGCAAAAGCGTGGACAAGAAAATTCTGAAATACGATGGACGTCCGTTCTATCCCGAAGAAATCCACAGCGCGATAAAGGAGGTGGTGTCGCATGGTTAGGATGATTGATATCAATACGATAGGTAAGCCCAACTGGTGCCCCGGATGCGGGGATTTCGGCATTCTCCTTGCACTGAAAGGGGCAGTCGTTGAGCTCAATATCGAGCCTGAGAATATCGTTATAGTCTCCGGCATCGGATGCTCTGGCAAGGTGCCCCACTGGATAAGAACATACGGCTTGCACGGCATCCACGGAAGGGCTTTGCCAGTGGCAGCAGCCACCAAACTCTCCAATCATGAACTTACCGTGTTCGCGGTAGGGGGGGACGGCGACGGCTACGGCATCGGCATGTGCCATTTCATACATGCGATGCGAAGGAACATTGATATGACGTATATCGTGCACAACAACATGATATACGGGCTTACCACTGGTCAGGTCTCTCCAACGAGCGAGAAGGGAATGAAGACCAAGTCAACGCCTTCTGGCGTAATAGAAGTGCCTGTGAACCCGATTGCTCTTGCGATATCTACGGGCGCTACGTTCGTGGCGCGTAGTTTTGCGGGTGATGTGAAGCATCTCCAGAAGACCATCGTAAACGCAGTGAAGCACAGGGGTTTCTCGCTCGTGGATGTGTTCCAGCCATGCGTTTCGTTTAACTTTGTCAATACATACGACTGGTACAAGCAGAGGATATACGATCTGGAAACCGTGGGGCACAATCCTGAGGATAGGATGGCTGCTTTCGTGAAGTCGCAGGAATGGGGCGAGAAAATACCTATCGGCGTGTTTTATAAGGTGCTTTCGCCCACGTATGAGGATGAACTGCCGCAGATAAAGGAGATGCCGCTTGTGAAGCAGGGGATTGATAAGGTGGATATAAGCGGGCTTATGGAGGATTTTGTGTGAAGTTCAATAATTCAGTGGGAAAAGTTTGGGAATTCTCTTTCCACACTCGACATACTCTTCCCCAAACCTCGCCCTCAAGTCCTCCTCCTCGGCATCAGCAATGTGCGAGAGCACAAGCGCAAGCACGAACGAATAAACGGCGCCGAGCAGCGAACCCGCAAACAGCGCAAGCCCGAAAGCGCCGATAACCCCGCCGATTTACGGCGCGCATATGACTCACTTGGATATATAGTTCATTTTTTACGGCTGAAATAAGTATAAGACAAATCAATACCTATAAATCAATTGAAAATTACCGAGGTTCCAAATGCCCACACTAACCGCATACATCGAAAAAGATCCGGAAACAGGCTTATATGTGGCTATAGTTCCTGGAATTCCCGGCGCCCATACTCAGGCAGTGACTCTCGATGAGCTTCAGGAGAACCTGAAAGAGGTTCTTGAGCTATGCCTTGAAGAACTGGAGCCTGAGACCAAACAACATTTACCTCAATTTGTCGGAATACAGCAAGTTGAGGTGGGTGCTTGAGCGGGCTTCGGATAATTGATGCCAGAAAAATGGAGAAGTTGCTGCTTAAACTGGGTTTTCAGAAGGTGCGCCAGAAAGGAAGTCATGTGTTTTACAGGCATCCAGATGGAAGAACCACCAGCGTACCGCATCATCCCGGAAGAGATTTAGCACGTCCATTAATAAAAGAAATTTTAAGGGAGATAGAACTTAGTGTTGATGAATACAATGAGTATTTGAAAAAATTGTGAAAACTCATTGCATCTTATTTCTCCGAACGCGCGGCAAGAGCTTTGGAACCTTTCCCACATACCCAACATACTCTTCCCCAAACCTCGCCCTCAGCTCCTCCTCCTCAGCATCCGCGATATGCGACAGCACAAGCGCCAGCACGAACGAATAAACGGCGCCGAGCAGCGAACCTGCAAACAGCGCAAGTCCGAGCGCGCCGATGACCCCGCCGAGGTACATGGGATGGCGGACGTACTTAAAAGGACCGGCAGCTGCCAATTTATTCCCCGGGACAAAAACCGCTTTTCTCAGCGAATACATGCCCCAGAAAATAATGAATAGCCCGAGAGCAAATAATAGAATCCCAGAAGCTCTTAATAAAAAGTGAACCGGATTGAAGTCTTTTGAAATAAGCCAAAAATAAAGAATTATATTAGTTGAAACGATGAAAACATGAAGCGAAACCCAGAATACCTTTGAGATTGGGGTGAAGCCGGAAAATCCTATTGACTTTCTGTATTTGAGCGCTATTATGTGGTAGGTGACAACCATATACGAGGTTATCAGAATGAATTCAAAATATAGATTCATAAAAATTTAACATCTAACTCGATACGAACTCAAAATGAACTCGAACTTTTCAACCTGAGTTCGTACAAGTTCGTACCAGTTCGCTGTTTATATTGCTTAATCACGCATTCATCCGTGGTGTTCATCTTCGGTTTCTATTTTCGGAAGCTCCATCTTCTTCCCGGTTTTTTCAAGATAATCCTTTATTGCTGCATGCAGTCCATCGGCAGCGAGGTTGGAGCAGTGCATCTTTATAGGAGGAAGTCCTTCGAGCGCATCTGCAACGTCATTTCTGTTGATTTTAAGCGCCTCCTCAAGAGTCTTGCCCTTCGCCATCTCGGTAATCATGCTGCTCGTGGCAATGGCAGCGCCGCAGCCGAATGTCTTGAACTTGACATCCTCGAGCCTGTCATCCTTCACTTTTATGTAAATCCACATCAGATCGCCGCACACAGGATTACCTACTTTTCCAATCCCGTCTGCATCCTTTATCTCGCCAACATTTCTCGGGTTGGCAAAATGCTCCATCACTTTTTCGCTGTAACCATCTGTCATGTTTACCTCGCTAAGGGAGACATCATCCTGAACTTGTTCACGATTTCAGGCAGTACCGAAACCACGTAATCCACATCCTCCTGCATATTTTCATGCCCGAGGGTCAATCTGAGAGAACCGTGCGCTTCTTCAGGCTTTAAACCTATTGCCAGAAGCACATGCGATGGCTCAAGGGAAGTGGATGAACATGCTGAGCCCGTTGAAGCCGAGACGCCTTTCATATCGAGGTTCAATATCATGGATTCGCCTTCTATGTAGCTGAACCTGAAATTTGCATTATTGGGAAGGCGTCTTGTTGGATGCCCGTTGAGATAAGATTCCTTGATTTCAAGGATTCCTTTGATAAGCCTGTCTCGCAGTGCTGCTATTTTCATTTCATCGGGGAGGCGCTGCTTTGCAAGTTCGCAGGCTTTTCCAAATCCCACAATCCCAGGTACATTTTCTGTGCTTGAGCGCAGGTTTCTCTCATGCCCCCCGCCGTGCAACTGGGCTTCTATTAAAGTCCCCTTCCTGATATAAAGCACACCTACGCCTTTTGGTCCGTATATTTTATGGGCGCTCATGGAGAGAAGGGAGACGCCGAGGGCATCCACATTCACGGGAATTTTTCCTGCTGTCTGGACTGCATCTGTATGAAAAGGAATGTTCTTTTCTCTTGCAATTTTTCCAATCTCCTCTATTGGCTGGATTGTTCCGATCTCGTTATTGGCATGCATGATTGTTATCAATATCGTCGCCGGCGTTATTGCTTTCTCAACATCCGCAGGATTCACAAGCCCATCCCTGCTCACCGGAAGATAGGTGATCTTGAATCCCTGCGCTTCAAGGTATTTGCAGGTGTGCAGAACAGCGTGGTGCTCTATCGAGCTTGTGATGATGTGGTCACCCTTTTTCCTGTTCTTGAATGCGAGCCCTTTTATAGCAAGGTTGTCTGATTCGGTGCCGCTGCCTGTGAATATAATCTCCTCTTTCTTTGCGCCTATAAGATCCGCGACTTTCTGCCTTGCTTCCTCTATTGCCCTTCTTGCCTCCCTTCCGATGCTGTATAAACTTGAGGGATTGCCGAATTTTTCTGAAAAATATGGAAGCATGGCTTCCCTGACCAAAGGATCAACAGCGGTCGTTGAGCTGTGATCCATATAAACTTGACTTGCCATAGTTGATGGTATGTCTCATCATTAGAATATACTTAACGATAGACGTATGTTCCAGAGGAAATAAAGGTTGTTTTATGTTTTTGCCGGTTTTCTCTCGATTACTTTTACCCAGTGACCAGGACTTACCTCAGCGAGAACAGCAACATTGGGCGCAAGTTCATCAAAATAGATTGATTCATCACCCAGAGGGTGAATATCGCCGCCGCATACCGGGCATTTGTCAGAATATGTTTTTCTTTTCTTAAGCGCAGGCATAAACCTCTCTACTATATCACGAATGCCCAGACCCTACATTGGATAAACTGAGCAAATCCCATAAATCTCAATTATCAGACCCGCTATATATACCTGATATTTCCAGGGAAATGATCACGAAAAGTTAGTATAACTACGAATAATAAAATTAACGAAAATTTGAACTTTATACCTTGTTTCAATAAAGCTTATAAACCCAAAAGTCATGTGGGATTCAAACCTTTTAACACGCAATTCCAATTATCGGAGGATTACTTAATGGCAAGAAAACCAGCAAGAATGTACAGGAATATAACCCAGCGCTCGTACACAAGGCGCGAATACATGGGCGGTGTCCCTGGAAGCAAAATCGTAACGTATGACATGGGAAACTTAAAAGATGAATTCCCGGTGCACATTTCCATCAGAGCAAAAGAAGCATGCCAGATACGGCATAGCGCACTTGAAGCCGCCCGCATATCTGCTAACAGGATATTGCTTGAAGCTCTAGGGCTGCCCAATTACCATCTGAAAATCAGGGTTTTCCCGCATCAAGTCCTGAGGGAGAATAAACAGGCAACAGGAGCAGGTGCAGACCGAGTTTCGCAGGGAATGCGCCTGGCGTTTGGAAAGGCTGTGGGCACAGCAGCACGGGTGAGCGCGGGTCAAAAATTAATGACAGTGCAAATCAACCCTGCAAGTTTCAAACTGGCAAAAAAATCACTTTTATCAGCAGGGCACAAACTCCCGACTCCTATCAGTGTGGTAGTGGAGAAGGGGCAGGAATTGATCTTAACTTGAAGTCATGAAAAACTTTGAGAAAGTTTTATCAAAAGAAGGGTATGCTTTGCATATCCTATACCTCATAAAGCGAGGTGTCGCTAAAACTTTAGGAAAGTTTTATCAAAAACCTTTTAGAAAGGTTTATCAAGGAACTTTGGGAAAGTTCCATCAAACGACGGGTATGGCACGCCATACCCGGACACGCCCTCCCGAGGCGTGTCTCGGGACAGGTATGCGAAGCATACCTGAACACCGGATAAAGCGAGGTGTCGCTTTATGAACGACTACCTTGCAAACCTTGACAGGGCACAGAAACAATTGCCTGAAATCAAAGGTTCAGGAGAGCGATTCGTTGTACCTGAGCCGAAATTGCTCACAGAGGGAAAAACAACCGTACTTGAAAATTTTGCCGGCATAGCCGACAGATTAAATCGCGAACCTGAGCATATCTTCAAATTCCTCCTGCGGGAATTGGGTACGGCAGGTAAAATAGACGGCTCAAGGGCGATATTCCAGAAAAGATTCACCACAGACGCCATTTCTGAACTCATTAATGCCTATGTCAAGGAATATGTAATATGCTCGGAATGCGGACGTCCTGATACCCATCTGATTAAAAGCGAGAGGATTCTGACCCTGCGGTGCGATGCATGCGGTGCGCACAGACCTGTAACAAAGCGCCGTGCAGTTGTCATAAAAGAAGAAGCGCTGACGGAAGGTGAATCCTACGAGGTCAGGATAGATGCCGTTGGAAGTAAAGGAGACGGGATTGCTAAGAAAGATAAATATACAATTTATGTGCCGAATGCTGCTAAAGGTGATGTAGTTAAAATAAAAATCAAAAAAATTACAGGTAATCTGGCTTTTGCTGAATTTTTGGAGAAAATCTCTTAAAATCTATTTCACATGTTCTCCAGGCGCAATCTTAAACCCATTCCATCACCGTGCCCCGTTTATCATGCTGTTAATACCTTGTGCACTATCATCCCAGCAAAAAATACGGAACCATTAAATATTTTTAGACACGATAACACATCATGAAAAATTCGTGGATATTCTTATTTGCAGTAATTCTGATTGCACTTGCGGCAGGCTGCTTAAAAGCCGGTGAAAAAGCCCCCGAGCAACCCATTAATCTTGTGAGAATGGGCGGGCAGGATATGGTGCAGCGATTGGGGACTGGTGAGATTTCAGGCTTCATAATGTGGGAGCCCTATCCATCAATCGCCATAACTAAAGGATACGGCAAACCACTGTTATACTCAGGTGATATCTGGAAAGAACATCCATGCTGCGTAATCGCATACAATTACAACTGGCATAAGAACACGAAGAATGCTGATGAAATACTCAAACGCGTAGCACTTATGCAGCTAAAATCAGTAGATTATATCAATAAGGCAAAGAAGAGCGACTCGCCAGACCATGAAGACCTGATAAACTTTACAATGGAATTCGGAGGTCTCACAGACCGGAAAACTGCGAACATGAGTATTCAAGACGTTGAATTCGTATACAGCAATGATATTCCAGGGTCGGCGACTTTTATCAAGCAGATACAGGATTTTGGTATCTTCGACCCTGCAAAATGGAATCAATCGGGGTATAAGAACTCCTCGGATTATGCAAACTCACTGATAACCAACCAGTATGTTGATTGGGCTGTGCAGAATAAGGATGCCAACCTCAGCGATGTAACACTGAAGGAACCTGTAATTATCCACTACGGCTACCTTATCAATGACATCCATGAGCTTCCTTTCTATGTGGCATGGAAAAAGGGCTGGTATAAGGAAGTCGGAATAAACATCACCTTAGCCGAAGGTACTCCCTTCCAGAACGGTGCATTCGAAATGCAGAAAGGTTTCAAAGCAGGCACCGTGGACATTGGAAGTCTCGGCATCCCTCCTGTGATCATCCACAGGATAAACAGCAATGATTTCACCATAGATGATGCGCGTGTTGGAGTGATAGCTGGCATGAACGACGAGGGTTCTGTTATCGTGGTCGCCAATAACATAACCTCTCTGAAAGACTTAAGGGGCAAGACCGTTGGATTCCCGGGACCTGGAACAATCCAGCATGTGCTTTTCCTTATGGCTGCGGATAAAGAAGGACTGAAGGTCAGCTACTGATGAAAGCCGGTTATGTGAGAAAAGGATTACTCATCAATATCCTTTCTCTAATCGGTTTTGTGCTATTATGGCACGTTCTGGTGATACTGGCAAGGAATGATATTTTCAATATCCCTTTCATGCGATTGAGGGATGTTCCCACGCCGCTTGAGACATGGGATGCGCTTTCGGGTTCGCTGTTCACCCGTCTTTACGGCCCTGCGCTTACCTACGGAATCGTCGATCATACAAAAGCAAGCCTTATGCGTGTCCTGCAGGGTGGCATTGTTGCATTTATCATAGGAGTGCCTGTGGGTATCGCTGTGGGATATTCACGGATAATCGGCAGTATCCTCAACCCTGTTATCGAAATCGTGCGAAACATGCCTCCCATGGCATGGATACCGCTTGCCATATTCATCCTTATCACCGGAGGCTCGATATTCATTGTGTTTATCGGCATGGTTTTTCCCATTATTCTGAACACAATCTACGGGGTAAAATCCACAGACTCTCGTTTAATCGACGCAGCAAAGACACTCGGCGCCTCTGAATCACAGACAGTGGCGAAGGTGGTTGTACCTTCGGCTTTTCCTTCCATAATAGCGGGTCTGCGAATCGGATTGGGAGTGGGCTGGATGGCGATAGTCGCAGCCGAGATGGTTATCAGGAGCCCTGTGGGTTTAGGTTATTTTATCTGGAACATGGGCGACCTCGGGCGGTATGCCGAAATGGTGGCTGGCATGATAGTGATAGGGGTCATCGGGTACATAATGAATATCAGCATACTTCTTTTGCAAAAGAGGTTCGTAAAATGGGAAGATTAGTCCTGCACGGCGTAACCAAGAAATTCAACGATTTTCTTGCGGTTTCTGATGTAAATCTTGAAGTTGCTGACGGTGAGTTTGTGTGCCTTCTTGGTCCGAGCGGGTGCGGAAAAACCACGCTCCTGCGCCTGGCTGCCGGGCTTGATTCGCCGACAGGTGGGGAACTCCTGCTTGATGGGAAAAGGATAGAGGGCGTAAATAAGGAGTGCGGTTTTGTGTTCCAGGAATATGTACTGTTCCCTTGGAGGACTGTGAAAGGAAATATCGAGTTCGGACCTGAAGTGAAAGGGGTGCGGAAAGAGGAACGTGAGCGGATTTCAAGATATTATATCGAACTTGTGGGATTGAGCGGGTTTGAGAGCCATTATCCGCATGAATTGTCGGGAGGGATGAAGCAGAGAGTTGGAATAGCAAGGGCATATGCAAATAACCCCAAGCTATTGTTGATGGATGAACCATTCGGCGCACTGGATGCGCAGACAAGAAATCTCATGCAGGCTGAGCTTCTGAGGATCTGGGAGAAAGAGCACAAGAGCGCGCTTTTTGTAACGCACAGCGTGGATGAGGCGGTTTATCTTGCAGACAGGATTGCCGTGATGACAGCAAGACCCGGGACTGTGAAGGAAGTTTTTGATGTCACTTTACCAAGACCGAGGGTGAGAACGAGCCTTGAATCTAATATTGTCAGGGATAGAGTGTTGAGGTCGCTGGGCAGTGAGATAGCGCAGGCGATGAAATAGCCTTAAATCTTTGTGTTCTTTGCGCCGCGAGCATGAGGAGTGAAGGAGGCGGCGAGGTAGCTAAAATAATGGGATAACAGTCCTTTATGAACGATATGCATATTTACATCGGGTTTTTAATAAACTGCATTATTTATACGTGAAAAACAATAGAACATGTGAAAGTGATTTAACAGGAATATGAGCAACATAGAAGAAGGCAAGCGATGGTTGAATCTTGAGATAACCGACCTCCCGATAGAACCACTGTGCTATACGGAAAAAAAATTTGAAGAAATGGAAAGAAAAGGGACTCCATTCGTGAATGAAATTCTTAAAGGTAAATTACTCTACTCTGCAAAGGATGGTGTTGCGGTTGGATAATAATATCAAAAATCAGAAAAAATGTGAGATTATCGAAGAGACAAAAGAAAAATTAGATATTAGAGAGCGGGACTTAAAAAATTTGGAAAGGATTAAAAAAGGGCTTTGGAAAAAATAAAAACTGAAGTTGTAACATGGCACGCACAAAATCCAAAAGTTTCTTCTAACACGAATATAAAAATACTGTTTAAATTTTTGGATAATAATCAGAAAAATAACGAACTTGAAAATTATGTCAGAAAATAACAATACCGAGGAGTTCCTGCAAAAACTCGCGCCCTGCATCGAGCGAGGCGAGCTTGAGAAGTGCGTGTAGGAGGAGGCGCGAGTGGCGCGGGAGATGGGGGAAACTGATGGTTTGGGATGAATGTTAGAATGTCTATCTCATCTTCCAAGTTTATATAACACTGCAAGAACATTAGGTAATTTAAATGAGCGAAATGATCATACAAGTTCCGAAAGAAATTCCAGTATCCAATCTAAAAAGAAAAATCGATGAGCTGGTAAAAGAAGAGGAAATAAGATGGGCTTTGTTTGAGAAATGCATTGAAGAGCTTTCATTGAGTGAGAAAGATATGGAAGAACTGGAAATAGCAAGAGAAGAGGCATGGAAAGAGACAAAGAAAAAATACGGCTAATTGAAATATGGGTTTTAAGAACAATTTGCATTTAATCTGCCAAGGAGCCCAAAATATTAACGAGGTTATGTTATGTCGTATGTAAAAATCCACCGCAATGTCTTTGCGCCAATAGAGGATTTAATCAAAATTGGTTTATATAAAAATGAGCAGGAAGCTATATCTGCGCTTGTCCATGACCAAGCCATGTTCAAAGTAGAACATTATAGTAAGAAGATAAAAGAAATGGAAAAGAAATATAACATGGCTTTTTCTGATTTTGAAGCTAAAATTAAGAGAACCGCCAATAAAGAGAATTTTGAAGAATGGGATGACTACATCCTCTGGAAAAGTTACGTTAAAGCGCTTCAGTACTGGAGCAAAATGGCATGACTGTATCGCATATTATAACGATACTTTCAGCATGCGATTTTATTGATGATTTAAAAATCATAGAAATCAATATTGAACCCCCGGTTCAGTCAATTAAAGCAAGGGTGCGATGGAGGCGGGGGTTGTGGCAGTAGTTGCAGAAGAAAGCTGCATCAAAAATGATTAATTCCTGTAACGATAGTTATAAGAAAGAACAATACTAAGAACTGTTAGAGGAAATAATGCAAAATTTACAGGAAATCGAAGAGCATCTGGAACATATAAGTGAAGAGCTTTCAAAAATCAAGAAAATAACTATTGACCTTAAAGTTGTGGATAAAATAAAGGCGGAAAGAGCTTGGAACGATCTTATGGATGCGTCCAGACAAATTTCTATGGAATGGAAAGGCCTTACCGCATTAGAGGAAATTCAAAGCCAGAGAGAAAAATAATGGTAGCTCGTATAACTATAGATAGTTCAGTTATAGTTGCCGCTCTTCATGAAAAAGAAGTAAAACACAAAGAATGCAAGAGTTTATTTGAAAAAGTTAAGAATGGCGAATATTTAGCCATCGAGCCATTTATCGTTTTGGTAGAAGTTGTTGCTGCAATAAAAAGAAGGACAGGTTCTTCCCGTCTTGCAGAGAGAGTTAAAACTGACTTATGCAATATAGATTCAATAGTTTTTATGGAGGTTGTGTCTTATAGAGCGCATGAGGCTGCTGATATAGCAAAAGAAATTGGGGTCAGGGGAATGGATGCAATAGTCATCCAGATAGCCAGAGAGTTCAATGTGCCGCTGGTGAGTCTGGATAGTGAGATGCTTGAGCGATCAAAATCAATAATCAGGATAAAAGAAGTTGAAGATTGGTAATAAGGTAATGTCCGATAATAACAAAACCGAGGAGTTCCTCCAAAAACTCGCGCCCTGCATCGAGCGCGGCAAGCTTGAGGCGTACGTGGAGGAGGCGGCGCGGGTGGCGAGGGAATAAAATAATGACCCTCCCCATCCTCGACAACCACATGCACCTCAACCCCTCCGGCAGATGCCTCGATGCCATCCGCGAATTCGCGCGAGCCGGGGGAACGCATATCATGCTCGTCTCGCTCCCGCCCTGGTCGCTTGGCATTGAGATAAATGCGCCCGAGGACTACAGGCAGGTTTTTGATAAAGTCCTGAAAATTGCGCGGCGCGCCGAAGAGGCGGAAAAAGTAAAAGTGTTCGTTGTGCTGGGCGTGCACCCTGCCGAACTGACCAAATATTATGGAAGACTTGGACTTGCGCGCGCTGTTGAGCTGATGAAAGGCGGGCTTGAAATTGCCTCCGAATATGTGAGAGAAGGCAAAGCTGTGGGATTGAAATCCGGGCGCCCCCACTATGAGGTGGAGCCAAAACTTTGGGATGCCTCCAATGACATCATGCGCCGCAGTTTCGAGCTTGCAAAGGATGCGGGCTGTGCTGTGCAACTGCATACCGAGAGCGCCACCGAAGAAGGGCTGGCTGAAATAGCGGGAATTGCCAGAGATGCGGGATTACTTCCTGAGAAAGTAATCAAGCACTTTGCGCCGCCGATGGTGAAAATCTGTGAGAAAATCGGTATTTTTCCAAGCGTGCTTGCAGGTGAAGAAGCTATTCTGAAAGCCCTCGGCGAAGGCGCGCGCTTCATGATGGAAACGGATTACATCGACGACCTCAAAAGACCAGGTTCGGTGCTTGGACCCAAGACCGTTCCGAAGAGGACAAAACAACTTATACCAGAATGGGGCGAGGAGGTGTTCTGGAAAATCCACAAAGAGAATCCTGAAAAAGTGTATGGTGTGGAAATTAACATTTAACATGCAATCTTCATCAGTAATAAGCGCTGGGGCAAGCCCCAGACCCCACAGAAGCGCCGCCTTGCGGCGGGGTTTAATCATGGTATTACTGTTATTTTCTGGTTCTGGATATTTGGGTACTCTCTGATAGAAAACGTATAGGTTCCTGTCCGGTTAAACGTGTAATCAAAGCGCTCGGTCTGGTAGCGCATAAGCCCCGTCCTCCCGCTCCACAGCCCTTCATTGCTTACTATAGTAAGAGGATAATCATAGCTGTCGTCATTTATCCATCTGACGCTGTCTCCCACCCGAATGGTAAAATTCAGTATATCAAAACTCGGCGCCAGGTCATAAGAAGAATTCCCTCTAATCGCCCTTGCTATGTAAAATCCAAAATCGCTGTCCACCCAGATCCTATACATGATAGGTTCCAGCGAAGGAGTTGAGATAGGCACCGGGGTAGATGTTGGTGATAAGGTTGGAAATACGGTAGGCTGCGAGGTCTGTGTTGCGGTTGGAATTGCTGTTGGAGTTGCTGTTGGTGCAGGAGTTCCAACCGGGGGCTGAACACAGCCCAGAAAAAAAGACATAACAATGAACATCAGGATTAATTTATTAATTTTCATGCACCACACCAGTATTAATATGGCATTGTTCATAAATAACCCTATCGATGCTGGTGTAAAGAAAATTCTTCCGTTATTTATATAGCTATCCTCTTAGAATTAAATCCACTCTATATGATTCGGGATTATCTTACCATCGATGACATAGACCCCAAGGGAAAAACGGTTCTATGCAGGCTTGATTTAAACTCGCCCATGGATCCAAAAGGGATCATCCTTGATGACAGCAGATTCAGAAGCCACCTTACAACCCTCAAGGAGCTTGAAGATTCAAAAGTAGTGATTCTATCCCACCAGAGCCGTCCAGGTAAAAGCGATTTTACCACCATGGAGCCGCATTCAAAACTATTATCGAAATTAATGCGCCGAGGCATTGATTACGTCGATGACATTTTCGGTTCCCATGCCATTAATTCTATCAAGAAAATGAGTACGGGCGACATCATCCTGCTTGAGAATACACGGTTTTATTCTGAAGAATCCCTTGAACGCACGCCTAAAGAACATACCAGAACCCACCTGGTGCAGCGTCTGTCGCGAGTTTGCGATATTTTCATGAACGATGCCTTTTCTGTTTCCCACAGGTCGCATCTTTCGGTAACAGGATTTACGGAGGTATTGCCCAGCATTGCAGGCAGGGTGATGGAAAAAGAAATAGACTCGCTGAACAAAGGATTATCCTGCGGCGAGCGCCCGTGCATCTATGTTCTCGGCGGCACGAAGGTGGACGATTCAATCAAGGTCACAAAAAACGTGCTGGAAAAGGGCTGCGCAGACAGAGTTCTGGTCACAGGCGTCGTTGCCAATGTGTTTCTTGCTGCAAAAGGCGTGAAGATTGGAAACGCGAATATGAGCTTTATTGAAAAACAGGGCTATTTACCCCAGATAGATATCGCCCGTGAATTACTTTCGCGTTTTGGTGAACATATCGGGCTGCCCCTTGATGTGGCATTGAACAAAAATGATGAGCGGGTGGAAGAGAAAGTCCGCAACTTGGACACCGAATTACCCATACACGATATCGGCATCGAGACGATGGTAAAATTCTCCAAAGAAATCAGCAGCGCAAAGACTGTAATAATGAACGGACCTGCGGGGGTGTTTGAAAAAGAGGCTTTTGCACTGGGGACGCATGAACTCATAAAAGCCGGGACAAAATCAGGATTTTCGGTCATAGGTGGCGGGCATATTGCAGCCGCAGCTCTGCAGCTCGACATTTCCAGTAAATTCTCCCATGTGAGCACAGGAGGCGGAGCATGCATTGATTTTCTGGCAGGTGAAAAACTCCCGGGGATAGAGGCGCTAAAGGATGCGGCTTGGAGATTCAGACAAAAATAGCTCGGCAGGTTTTGATTTCACAGGCAGCATGAACCTGCTTGTGAAAGATATTGTTAAAACCCATCCTGCTTTCACCCACATAATTCCCGATAATACCCTCATAGTCATATCCCTTTCAAACGGAAGCAGGAACGGCGTTGTAGCAAAACTTCGACCCATGCGCTTTGCGGGGGGCTCAAAAACAAAATTAATTCGCGGGATAGAATATTCAGCACCCGAGGTAAATATTAACGGGAACAATATTCTGTATATCGTATATTTTCATTTACCGCGTTTCATGAATCATGGGAAATATCAAACCAAACTTTCGACTGTATTGCATGAATTATACCATATCTCTCCTTTATTTAACGGGGACATAAGGCGCTTTCCGGGTAAGAATTATGCCCATGGAAATTCACGCAAGAACTATGATGAGCTAATAAAAGTCTATGCCGATGAATACATTAGCTCAACGAATCGTGCTGATTTAAGCGCATTTCTAAAATATAAGTATTCTGAATTAAGGCGGAAATACGGCGCTATCTACGGTGATATGATTCGCATTCCCCGTTCAAAACTTGTGAAAAAGTTCCGATGCAAAGCATTTAATCCCAAAAGATGTATTACGTCTTCGGAATGAAAAAAACCGGGACATTAATTCAAATAATTATCGGTATATCCATTGTTATTTTTATTTTGTATAAACTTAACATAAACGAGGTGATATCGAGTCTGGGGAAAACAGATCCTTTCTTTTTCATCCTGGCTTATATATCCTATTTCTGCCTCAATCTGGTTCTGGCCACCCGCCTGCGCTATTTATTGGGCAGAATAGGCTATCGGATTAAATTTCCGACTGTATTCCTTTCGCACATGGGAGGAATGATTGTTGGTGACATCACCCCTGGAAGGAGCGGATATTTTTTAACACCCTCAATCCTGAAAAAAAATGCAGGAACCAGAATAACCGATGGAATGGCATGCATTTTTGCACCACAGGCTATTGAATTTATTCTAAAAGTTGGCGGGGCGGTCGCGGCGATTTTTTATATCTCTAAACTTTCAGGTATCAATAAGGATTTGCTAACTTCTGCCTTGCTTGGCATTATTTTTCTACTGATTGTAGGGATTGTAATGCTGATTATTTCATGGCAGAACGAAAGTGTGACGATAAAATTTTTTCGTAGACTGCCCTTTTTCAACAAATTCGCAGAAAACCTTTCTTCTTTCAAAGAACGAAGTATCCAGATTAAGGGCAGCATTAATGCCATTTTAATCTTGTATATGATTGGATGGATTTTTGCAGGTTTGCAGTGGTTTTATATTGGTAAAGCCCTGGGAATTCCGCTTTCTTTTTTTGCTTTCTTTTTGCTGCATCCATTGATCACTATATTGATGTTCGTGCCAGTGTCACCAGCAGGTCTCGGACTGATGGAAGCAGGAGGAATCGGAATCTTTTTATTATTAAAAATTGCTCCAGAATCCGCATTAGCCTTTTTTATTCTAGTGAGGGTCAATATATTGTTGGTTGACGTAATAGGTTTAAAAACAGTAGTAACTGCATCCAAGGAAATGGGTATGAACTACATACGAGAGATAAGTTAATTATCTATTATTTAAGATATAACAATTATGGCTGCAAATAAAGTCTCAAAAGTACTCCTGTTTCTAAAAAACATGGTATATGAGAGCACAAGCCCGATGGAAATCCTGCGCTTTGCAAAATACTACCGCAAAACAGGACTGGACGTAGTGGTGGTTCTCTGGGGTCCCATGGGCGTCATCCTTGGAAAAAAAGGGAAGCGTGGAACGCCTCCGTATGATGAACGTGTCAGGGAATGCATAGACCTGGGGGTTAAATTCAAGTGCTGCGAGCTGGCATCTGCGATGATAGGTTTTGAGAAGGATGAACTGATCGAGGGCGTGGAAATGATACAATCCTATGAAGTGGCTGACCTTATGCTGCAGTACTGCAATGATGGGCAGCTTGTGATAACACTCTGAATGTGCCACAATCTACATATACTATAAAGATTTATTATGCGCTTGGAGTATTACGAAATTATAAATTAGTAATACTTTATAAGCAATATTTAAAAATTATTAATAAATATTAGTTTAGGAGGTATAAAATTGCACATTCCTGACGGGTACATCCCGCTATCACAGGCTGCAGTGTACTGGATAATAGCCATAATTTTCATCGCCCGGTCAGTAAAATGGGCGCGTAACGACATGAACGAGAACATGATACCGCTCTTCGGAGTGCTTGCGGCAGGGATGTTCGTACTTCAAACCATTAACATCGCAGCCAACCTGCTCATACCAATACCCATGCTTGGAGGCGTAAGCTGGCATGTGGTTGGAGCAGCGCTCACAGCAATAATATTCGCAAGTCCCTGGGCGGCAGTCCTGCTGATGACACTTGTGCTCGCGGTGCAGTCCCTCTTCGGGGACGGAGGGGTAACTGCTATGGGGGCGAATATAATGAACATGGGAATTATTGGGGGCTTCCTTGGATACTACAGCTTCATAGGTCTTTCCAAGCTGTCTGTAAAGCGGCCTGTTGCTCTGTTCGCAGGTGGGTGGCTCAGTATGATTTTGCCCGCAATCGCACTCGCATTCGAGCTATGGTTTGCCGGCACATTCCCGCTAAAGAAGGGCATGCTCCTCATGGGCACATTCCAGGGCGTGGCAGGGATAGGGGAAGGCATAATAACCGTCATCGTGTTCGGCGCCATAACAAGGGCAAGACCTGATATAGTTGCAGAGGATGCCCACAGGAAGGTCAGTACCATTAAAGTGGCTGCAGCAGGCATTGTTGCAGTATTAGGACTTGCTCTGGCAGCGCCGTTTCTGGCATCAAGCAACCCCGATGGTCTCCAACAGACCGCCAGCATTGTCATAAAAAATGGGATAAACAGCATGATAGCCCCAATAACACCTCTATTCCCGAATTACTCCATACCTGGTATGGGACTGGAGGGAAGAGTGGCTGCTGTGGTAATCGGATTTACCGCGATAATTTTATTATGGCTGGGTGCTGCAAAGCTCCTGAAAAGGGTATAATATGAACATAATCGAAACTCTTGACCTTACCCATATCTATCGGGGAAAAATCAAAGCACTGGATAGCATCAACTTCGAAACAAAACCAGGTGAGCGGATTGCCATAATCGGAGCGAACGGTGCAGGGAAATCCACACTGTTCAAGCACTTCAACGGGATACTTAAACCAACAAGCGGCGATGTTCTGATTAAAGGTGAATCCATAAGCAGCAAAAACATCCTGGATGTTCGCAAAACCGTAGGTCTGGTATTCCAGGACCCTGATGACCAGATATTTGCTCCCACGGTCAAACAGGACGTGGCTTTCGGTCCTATGAATCTGGGCTTAAGCCCAGAGGAAATAGAAAAGCGTGTGCGCGAGTCGCTTGAAACCGTGAGGCTCACAGGCTTTGAGGAAAGGGCACCGCACCACCTCAGCACAGGTGAGAAAAAGAAGGTTGCAATAGCAGGCATACTGGCGATGCAGCCCGAGGTTCTTGTGCTGGATGAACCCACAGCAGGACTTGACCCCGGAGGGGCAATGCGCTTCATCAACCTCATAAACGAGATGAACAGGTACCTCGGGATAACAACAATAATCGCAACCCACGAAGTGGACATAGTACCATTGCTTGCAGATAGGGTATGCATCATGTCCATGGGCAGAATCATAGGTGAGGGCACGCCGCTTGAGATATTCTCCTCTCCCGAACTGATTAAGAAAACCCACCTGCGTTTGCCTATTGTGGCACAGCTCCTGGAGATGCTGCAGGAGGAGGGCGTAAATGTCGGCGTGAAATTCACCCTTGAAGAGGCAAGGGATGAGCTGCTGAAGGTAGTGAAATAAAATGCACATCTCCCTCACCGAACTTGAGCGCGAAGCCTACAGGAAATCCCCTATACACAATATAGACGGAAGGATTAAAATCTTCATCACTCTTGCAATTATAGTATATGCAGTCGCTCTTCCGCGCATGGATACGCTTGATTTTGCAAAACTCACTGCACTTCTGGCTTATCTTGTTATTCTCATGCTGCTTGCTCAACTTGAGTTCTCCTATCTTGTTCTCAGGTTCGCCATTGCACTTCCCTTCGGCTTTGGTATTGCGGTTCTCCAGCCATTTCTAAGGCAGCCGTTTATATCAAATTTTACAGTGCTGCATACCTTTCCATTAGGAATTGAGGTGACCCGTGAAGGCGTGCTTTTTGGCGCCATTCTACTCGCAAAATTCCTGGTATGCATAAGCGCGGTGATACTTCTCTCCTCAACAACATCCATGAGCGAACTTGTGTCCTCGGCACGGCGCCTTGGCTTGCCAAAGGAACTTGCGCTGCTCTTTACCATGATGGTGCGCTATCTTTTTGTTTTCTGGCACATGCTCGGGCGGATAAGGACAGCGCAAAAAACGAGGTGTTTTGATATCTGGAACAGAAAAGTATCGAGAAAATGGACACTTGAACAGATTGGCTATACAATCAGTTCCTTATTTGTCCGCTCGTACGAGCAGGGTGAGCGGACATACCAGAGCATGCTCTGCCGTGGTTACAGCGCGGACGCGCACGTGTATGTGGAAAAGAAAAAGATAAGCATCTCCGACGTTTTTTTTCTTGCGATTACAATTGTCATCATAGCTTGGTCTCAAGTCAGTTTGAACTCACATTTTTTTTAGCGGTTTTAAGTCTTCAGTAACATTGAAATACCATCATATACTTATTCTAAAGGAGGTGAACCATGGTGGAAAGAAAATATGTAATAGAATCCCGGAGATACAAAGCAGACGATGGTAAAATGGCATTCGATAGCTGGGTCACAAGCTCAAAGGTCATAGAAGTAAAACACAATGAGCAGTATCTGGTGTTTTATCCGCTTGAGGGAGAATATGCAGGAAAGAAACACTATATACCGTTCTCAAATATTCACATCGTCAGGGAACTTTAGTACTAAATAATGACCGTGCCTTCGGTTTTTGTTAATTCCTTGAAGGCAGACATTAACTTTTTTGTAATGTTGCCTGGCATTCCGTCTGCGATTAAACGTCCGTCTATTTTTGTTATCGGGGCTATTTCAGCGGCTGTACCTGTCACAAAAACCTCATCAGCAGTATAAATATCGAACAAACCGATATTGGTCTCTGATACTTCTATCCCATCCCTGCGGGCAAGCTCTATTGCAGCAGCCCTTGTTATTCCGCGAAGGTTATTGAGCGTGGGCGGGGTGATAATCCTGTTGTTCTTTACCACAAAAATATTGTCCCCCGAACCTTCCGAGATATTGCCATGCACATCGAATATAATTGCCTCGTCTCCCCCTTTTGCATTTGCTTCGATCTTAGCCAGGATGTTGTTAAGGTAATTCAATGATTTTATGTTCGGGGGCAGAGCCTCTGGCGCATTTCTTCTTATTCCCACGGTAACGGCAGTAAGACCTTTTTCATACAGGTCGCCGTACATTGCGCCCCACTCCTGCGTGATGATGAAAACATTGGGCTTGGGGCATTTTCTGGGGTCAAGACCGAGGTCGCCGTCTCCCCGGGTAACAATTGGACGGATGTAAGCGTCCTTCAGGTTGTTTTTCTTGAGCGTTTCTAGAATAGCCTTCTTCATCTCTTCTTTTGAGAGAGGAATTTTCAGGTCTATCGCTTTTGCAGAATCGTACATCCGCTCAAGATGCTCATCCAGCCTGAATACCCTGCCGTTGTATGCCCTGATACCTTCAAAAACGCCATCGCCATATAAGAAACCGTGATCATAGATGGAAGTCCTTGCCTCATGTTTTGGCACAAATCTGCCGTTGAAATAGATTAATAGCTCCATGTAAATCCCAGTCACATAGGGAAACCCATAGATATATGCGTTTTGATGCTCTCTCTTTCATTATTATAATGACTTTTCTTTTTAAGATTTTATTAAAACGTAAGATTTATATTTAATGAATACATTTAAAGCAGAAGGGTGAAAATATGAAAAGTCTTTCAGTTAATGTTCTTGACAAGGCGGATGAAGAGTTCGCTGATACTCTTATTGAGTTGGGATTGAAAAGAAATGTGGCAAAAGTACTTACTTATCTGAAAAATGTTAAAGATGTTACTTCCCGGGACCTTGAAATGGGCTCTGATTTGAGGCAGCCTGAGGTCAGTATCGCGATGCGGGAACTGGAAGAGCTTGGATGGATTTCTGAGAGGGAGGAGAAAAAGCCGGGAAAAGGCAGACCCTATAAGATATATCAGCTCAAGACCAGTATTGATTCAATCATAGAACATCTTGAAAACCAGAAGAAAAAGGAATCACAGGCCATGATGGCAAGCATCAAACGCCTGAAAGAGCTGACAAAATAACCTGATAGCAGGAGTGGGGGATAAGCGTATCTATAGAAAATTTTTTCCCTCTATAAAAGGCATATTATGACGGATAGAATACCTTTTGGCATCCTCCTTTGAAAGGGCATATCCTGTTTTTTCATCAAGCATCTCGCATACCACCATTGAAGGGGATATACCGGCCCTTAATGCTAATTCGATGGACAGCTCGGTCTGACCGCACCGCTCATTTAAAAGGCCTGACGCTGCACGAAGCAGCGCTACATGTCCCGGAGACCTGAATTCCCTGCCAAAATCAATACTTTCTCCGTTCAAGACCTTCTTCACAGCCTCACCTATCTTATTGATTGTAAGAGACCTATCGTTATCCGTTATACCGGTAAAAGTGCCCCTGTAGTTTACCCAGAGGGAGAAGGAGGAGCGTGAATCGTATGGTATATCCCCTTTCTTCTCGATAAGTGTACGCAGGGACTTATGACCGTTCAAACAGACGCTTCTTAGGATTTCAGACATGAAGGGCAGTCCCAGCTTTTCAGCCGCAGCGCTATGTATTGCAACGCATATCAGTCCACCGCCGTCGCGGCGCATGCGGGCAATATCCTGTGGAGCGGCGCTAAGTGCTGGTATTACCAGATCGGTTTCACCTTCCCTTTCCTCGGCGTCGAACAGGAGTATCATTCTGCCGTTGCGCAGAGCTTTGATTGCTTTTTCAATAACAGGCGCATTGCCGCTCATCCTGTTACCTCCACGGCTACCGTGCTTCCATCCACCACATTTAAATACTGTCTGAGATTCACAGGTGCAATTACCTCAATTATATCCTCAGGATAATGCGTTCGCTCGGGAAGGATTACCGCCCCTTTAATATCGGAAATCCTGACATTAAAGCATGAGCCTCTTCCAAATGTCCTGTTCAGGTTCTTAAATCCTGAAATTTTGATATGTGCGCTTATTCTTTTTCTAAGCTCAATGCTCTGCGGATCGAGTTTTATATTCAACGTGCCCGGGAATGGTTCGAAGCCGAGTTTTTCCCTGAACTGCGTCCTGTATCCTTCCAGAGAAATGTAATACTGACCTTCTCCCAGCCCCGTGATCACCTTTCCGTTCAGGATTTTAATTGCTCCATTCCCTGAAAATATATTCTGGTAATCATTTAATTCCTTTTGCAACGCCGCAAGACCATTTTTTGTTATGGATATCAGTTGTCCGTTATGTAAAATCCGCCTCGTGATGAGCTTTTCCTCTTCAAGGCTTTTGAACCTTCTTGCTGCGGTTTGCTGGCTTGAATGTATATGCGATGCAAATTCAATCGATGACAGCGCCACAGGCTTATTATGCGCGCCGAGAAGCGCAAGTTTTTTCAAAGACTGTATATCCATAGTCCACTCATTTTTGGGATGCTACTCAATTATGGATTTACTGAGGGATAAAACTTTTCATCGAGCCGCAGGATACGAGCCCAGCATTTTTAACATCCCGACTTTACTCTTCACCTGGTCAAGCGTATCTTTTATCATCCTGTCTTCGATATGCCCTTTCAGGTCTATGTAAAAAAGGTAATCCCCGAGTACTTTCTTTGTTGGGCGGGATTCGATTTTTGTTAAATCAATCCCTCTTTTTGCAAATTCCCCGAGAATCTCGTAGAGTGCTCCCGGTCTATTTTTTTCAAGGTACACGATAATTGATGTCTTATCATTACCAGTTGCATGAGGCGTAGCCTTCCCTATCACGATGAATCGGGTGAAGTTCTCGTTCATATCCTGTATATCTTCATCCAGTATTTCCAGACCATATATTTGGGCTGATTCCCTGGATGCAATGGCTGCGATATGCTTTGCTTCTGAAGCCAGCTTTGCAGCCTGGGATGTGCTTAATGTTGAACGCACTTCTATATTCCTGAAATTCTTTTTAATGTATTTTTTGCACTGGGATAGAGCCTGTGGAATCGACATGAGAATTTTTAAGTCCGCAAGCTTGCCTTTTGAAAGAAGACAGTGTCTAACCTGGACTATTACCTCGCCTGCTATTTTCAACTGCCGTTCCATAAGAAGGTCAAGAGTGAGCGTAACCGAACCCTCCAAGGAATTCTCAATCGGAACAATGCTGTAATCCACCTCATTGCCCCGAAGCGCATCTACAGTATCGAATATATCATCGTAATATCGCAGCTCTGCCCTGTCATTCCACTGTTTTGCGGCTTTTTCTGAGAAGGAGCCCTCTGGTCCTAAAGTCCCGATTATCATCGCTCTATATATTGAAGGTTAAAAGAAATAGTTTGTTGCATCATACCTGCAATTTTAAAATTAAATATATCAATAGTGATGAAAGAAATATGATTATAGCAAACATTAAGACTATCATTCCAAACAGGACGGGCGCCTTGAGTGAAAAGACCTCCTCCCATGATTTATTTTTGAAACTCTGCCATTCGATATCGTTCTTTCCCTTTACCTTACCGTTTATCGGCACTACATAATTCATCGTGGTCTGTATGGCTACCTCGGTCTGTCCATCGCATGCCCCTGAAATTGCGGTATAAATTATAGTCGAATTCCTCTGAGGTATCCTGTTGTTTAAACTCCGGAGTGCTTTTATAAATCGCTCAAGCATGTTGTCATACGACATCATTGCATTGAGGTTGTCGATCACGATAAGGCAAGTGCCGCATCTGTCAAGCTTTTCATCAATCGACCTGGAGAGACAACCGTAATCAGTGGGTGACGTGCAGCAGAGCACATTCTCTTTCTCCCGTTTTAATCCCATCGTCTGGCTTATCATGTCTATATACTGGAGGTTGGGAATGGCAATACCATACGAGTTAAGCTTTTTCTCTACCTCCTCTGGAGAGTGCTGGTAGCAGACCCACACAACGCCGTTAATAACTGTGTTTTTTGAGGATTTGTAAACCATGCTGTAGAGCTGCTCCTCAGAGGATGGCGTAAGTGATGCTGTGAGCAATACGCTCCCTTTCAACATGATATCGTCAAAAAACTTATCATCCATGCATATCACTGAGCATTACATTGTACCTGTTATACACCACTATTCCCCTGTCTGTGAAGTCATACTGCCGTATCTCCCTCATGTGCTTACTCCAGCGCATCTTGGCAACCTGAATTACAGGTACTATCTCACTCAGGTCGGCTGACTGTACCCTGCGCAGCACAATAAGTCCGTCAGCCGCGTACTCAACTATGCCATACTTCGATGAGTCTGAGTTCACATCAGTTTCGGCTGTTATCAGTGCTGAAGAGCCGTTATCCGAAATTATCGTAAATAGGTTGAGCAGCCTGCTTCGGCTTTCGAATTGGCTCTTGCAGAGCATGAGGAAGTCCGTGACCGAGTCTATTATCACGACCTCCATCTTGATCTCGTTTACCACGCGCGGCAACTCATCGAGGTATTCGGAAACAAGATGCATCTCTCCACCCCTCTGCATGAGTTGAACCGGAGGTATCTGCATGAGCACGAGCTGTTTGCTCGTGATGAACTGCGAAAAGTCCCAGCCATAGCTCTGTGAATACCGCATCAGCTCTTCCACCCTGTGGTTCGCCGAGATATAGAGGCACGTCCTGCCGCTGCTCAAGGATGCATGGAGAAACTGAAGTGAAAAAATAGTCTTGCCGCTTCCCGGAGGCCCGACCGCTGCTACAATACTGCCGTGATTTATACCGCCATCAAGCATCTCATCCAGCCCGCTAATCCCAGTACTGAGTTTGACTCCTGCTTCCATACATTACACTATATTATTCTAATTGCTATATACTTTATGTTTCATTTGAGTGGCGTTTTTAGGGAAAATCGGTGTGGCATCCCTAAGGATTTGGATTTCAGAAAAATCAAATCATGTAGCAAACTTTTAAAGCCTTCCCCGATATTATAAGCGGAGATTAATTTGAAAATAACGAAATATATACCATTCATAGGCATGGCGTTCTTGCTTTTTCTCGTCCAGTTAATTGCGGTTGCCCTGAGCGAACCTTTTGAGGTAAACGACATAAAGGCATTTTCCAACCCGGAAGCCACAAGCAATGTTCTATGGTGGGTTGCTATCATCCTCGTTTTTACTGTCTTTATATTGATAATTGTTAAGATGAACAAAAAATGGATAATACAGGCATTTATCCTCTTTACCGTATTTTCAACCTTAAACTATGTTTTTTTTGCAATATTCTCTATGTTTTTACCTCTGGAAATAAACATTTTCTTGACCATCGCGCTTTCAATAGCTCTGACTATTTTCCTCTATAAATTCCCGGAATGGTATGTTGTAGATATAACAGGCGTGATAATCGGCGCCGGGGCAGCCTCGATTTTCGGTATATCACTTGCTATTATTCCGACATTGCTTTTACTTGTTCTGCTGGCTGTTTACGATTATATCGCAGTCTATAGAACAAAACACATGATTGCGCTTGCCGAAGGTGTAATGGATTTGAGGCTTCCGATTTTACTGGTAATACCAAAGCACTGGAGTTATTCTTTTCTTACAGATAAGTTCGATAAAGAAGAACGGGAAGCCTTCTTCATGGGACTCGGTGATGTGGTAATGCCCACAATACTTGTAATTTCAGCAAACACTTTTAGGGCTGGTTCCATCCCGCTCCTCGGAGCTGTGAATATTCCAGCGGTCGGCGCCATGCTTGGAACTTTCGTGGGATTCTCTATACTTATGGTATTGGTAATAAAAGGTAAACCCCAGGCAGGTCTTCCCTTCCTGAACGGAGGGGCTATCCTGGGATATGTGGCAGGGAGCCTGATTACAGGTTCACCTATACTGTAGAGGATTTCGGTTAAGGTCAATAGGAAGCCAAATTAAATAGTAACTTCGATGAACTCACATCTTATACGCATATCATATGATGTGGATAAAAGGACATCTCCAGCATGTCTTCGATCATGCTGGAATGGAACTGAATTATATATCGAAGTACTGGTAGAACTCGTACGGCGTTGGTCTTATCGAGTTCTGCTTGTATTCCTCGGATTTGAGCTCTATCCACATATCGATGGCATCACCCGGGAAGATCGGCTCAAGGAATTTCCTGTCCGACTCAAGCTCACCAAGTGCCTCAAGCAGCGAGCCCGGGCACTCCTTGATTCCCATCTGCTTCCTCCGCTCAGGCGTGAGGTGGTAGATGTTCTCGTCGCACGGGTCCCCGGGGTCGGTCTTTCTCTTGATGCCGTCAAGCCCTGCTGCAGTGAGTGCTGCAAACGCATAGTAGGTATTGCAGCTCGTATCAGGCGGTCTGAACTCGATCCTCTTCGGAGCCTCTTTGCCCTTCTCGTACACAGGTACCCTTATGCTTGCCGAGCGGTTGCGCTTGCTCCATGCGATATAGACAGGAGCCTCGTAGCCAGGAACAAGCCTCTTGTACGAGTTTGTGGTGGGTGAGGTGATGGCGCACAGTGCCCTTGAATGCTCCATCAGTCCGCCGATGTAGTAGCGGCAGGTCTGCGATATTTCAGCGTATTCGTCGTCAGGGTCATAGAAGGTGTTCCTCCCTTTCTTCCAGAGCGACTGGTGGATGTGCATGCCAGAGGCATTGTCTCCGAATATCGGCTTGGGCATGAAGGTGGCGACCATTTTCATATTGTATGCCACGTTCTTGACCACGTTCTTGTACGTGAGCACGTTATCAGCCATCTTCGTGAGCGTGTCGTACTTCATGTCGATCTCGCACTGTCCTGCGGTCGCTACCTCGTGGTGGTGCGCATCGCAGATTATGCCGAAGTAGTCGTAGAGCTGCCCTGTTACCTCGCTGCGGTATTCCTGCAGAGTGTCCTGTGGGGGTGCAGGATAGTAGCCTTCCTTGAACCGGATCGGGTGGTTTATGCCGCTCGCTTGCGACCAGGGGGCTTCTTTTGATTCGATTTCATATCCTGTGCCAGACCAGGCATCGCGTGCCGTGGAGAAGCTTGGATACATCCTGAACGAGTCGAACACGAAGAACTCAAGCTCAGGTCCCCAGTATGAGAGGTCAAAACCCGCTTTGTTTACAGCCTGCTCTGCCCTCTGTGCTATGTGCCTGGGGTCGCGTGAGAATCGCGGTCCTCCGAAGGCATCGTAGAGGTCGCATATCAGGCGTATCGTCCTGTGCGGCGTGTTGTCGGTCCATGGGAGGATGCCGCAGGTACTCGGGTCTGGGAACATCCTCATATCAGACTCGAAGATGGCCTTAAAGCCCTTGATGGAAGAGCCGTCCAGCTTTCCTATGCCGTCTGTGAAATCCTCTTCTTTCAATGTGTATGAAGGGATCGTGATGTGCTGTATGTAGCCCGGGATGTCCATGAACTGGAGGTCTACCCATTTTACTGTCTTTTCTTTTATGAATTCCAGAAGCTTTTGAGGTGTTGTCGTCATTATATCTTCTCCTATAACGTTTTTTTAAGAAACCTCAGGAAGCCATGTTATATGGCTTCCTTTCCCCGTTCGCCTGTGCTAACTCGCACAACGTCCTCAACAGGATATATGAAAATCTTGCCGTCTCCATTCTGTCCTGTTCTGGCGGCTTTGGTTATCGTCGTTATCGCTGTTTCCACATCCTTGTCGTCCACTATTATATCCAGCTTGAGCTTGGGCAGGAAATCCACACAGTATTCGCCTGCACGCCACTGAAGGCACACACCTTTCTGGCGTCCGCGTCCCTGTACTTCTGCCATAGTCATGCCCAGGATACCTTTTTCTTCAAGCGCTTTACGAACGTCGTCAAGCTTTTCAGGTCGTATTATTGCTTCAATTTTCTTCATCTTTTTCACCTCACGAATAAGCCTTCTCTGCATGTTGAGATATATCTAAACCTATGGATTCCTCTTCATCGGTGACTCGCAATCCCATGGTCGCGTCGATAATCTTTGCAAGGATGACCGTCATAACAAAAGCGTACACCCATGTCACACCGACTGCAATTAACTGCGTCGTAAGCTGTCCGGGATTTCCATAGAGCAAGCCATTTGCACCTGCGGAATTTACAGCAACGGTGGCAAATATGCCCGTGGCTATAGCGCCCCAGGTTCCGCCCAGACCGTGGCATGCCCAGACGTCAAGGGAATCATCTACGTTCTGTTTGCTCCTGAAGAGCATAGCATAGTAACTGATGACGGCTGCCACCACTCCTATCACTATTGCTGCCATCGGAGTAACGAAACCTGAAGCAGGCGTAATCGCTACCAGACCCACAACACCGCCGGTGGCTGCACCCAGAACACTCGGTCTCTTGTGGTACCAGCTAAGGAGTATCCACATCAATGCCGCTGCTGCTGCTGCTGTATTGGTTACCACAAAGGCGCTTGTTGCAAGTCCGTTGCTTGCTACTGCGCTTCCGCCGTTGAACCCGAACCAGCCGAACCACAGGAGTGCGGCGCCAAGAACAACCATCGGGATGTTGTGCGGCTCCATCGGATGCTTTCCATAACCCTTACGCGAGCCTATCACAAAGGCAATTGCAAGAGCTGAAACTCCAGAGCTGATGTGCACAACCGTGCCCCCTGCGAAATCAAGCGCACCCAAATTGTGAAGCCAGCCTCCAGCACCCCATACCCAGTGTGCTATCGGGTCGTACACAAGAGTTGCCCAGAGCAGGGAGAACACCATGAAGGCACTGAACTTTATGCGATCAACGAATGCACCGGAAATGAGTGCTACTGTAATTATGGCAAACATCGCCTGGAATATCATATATGCCAGCGCAGGAATGGTTGCCGCATAGTCAGCGTTTGGCGTCTGACCTACGCCATTGAGTCCTAACCAGGCAAGGCTGCCAATCACACCATGCACGTCAGGACCAAAGGCAAGGCTGTAGCCAAATAACACCCACTGGACGCTTATTAATGCAAGAATCGTAAGGCTAAACATTATCGTTGAGAGGGCGTTTTTCTTTCGCACCATCCCCCCGTAGAACAAGCCCAGAGCGGGGGTCATTATCATTACGAGCGCTGAACTCGCAAGAACCCATGCAGTGTCGCCGCTATCTACTTTAGGTGCTTCCGCTGCCAGAGCAGGTACAGAAAGCAGTAGAAGAACCATTATTACCGACCAGTATATCGATTTTTTAAGTCTCATTTTCATTATCCTCCTATGATGCCTCATTAAAGGCATACGGCTATCCAAGGGACATCTAATATTATATAAAGTTTATCATAATCAACATCTTTATACTGAAAATCTTTATATATAATTAGGTCACCAGTGGACTACCGTTATAAAAAAAATAGGAGGAACATGAGGCAGATTGCAATATACGGAAAAGGTGGAATCGGTAAGTCCACCACCACACAGAACCTTACCGCTGCACTTGCTTCGTTCGGTAAGAAGGTGATGCAGATAGGGTGCGACCCGAAGGCAGATTCAACGAGGATGCTCCTTTGGGGAAAAGTGCAGGCAACGGTACTGGACACCATGCGTGACAATGGCCCAGCCGGTGTAACTCTTGATGTTGTCCAGCACACAGGCTTCGGCGGGATAAAGTGCGTCGAGGCAGGAGGTCCTGAGCCAGGCGTTGGATGCGCAGGACGCGGTGTTATCACGGCAATAAAACTGCTGGAGGAACTGGGAGCATACAATGAAGACTTCGATTTCGTCTTCTACGATGTGCTTGGAGACGTGGTATGCGGTGGCTTTGCAATGCCAATACGCGAAGGCTACGCCAAAGAGATCTACATCGTTGCAAGCGGGGAACTCATGGCTCTCTACGCAGCCAACAACATCTGCAAGGGCATAGTGAAATTCGCAGAGAACGGCGATGCTCGCCTTGGAGGCATAATATGCAACTCCCGCAATGTGGACAATGAACTGGAACTGCTTACCGAATTCTCAAAAAAGATAGGCTCTCATTTGATACAGTTCGTGCCACGGGACAATATTGTCCAGCGCGCTGAGATCAACCGGAAAACTGTGATAGATTTTGACCCCGCATGCAAGCAGGCCGAGGTTTATCGTTCTCTTGCAAAGAACATTATCGAGAACAGGAATTTCGTGATACCAAAACCAATGGCGATGCAGGAGCTTGAGGACATGATGGTCGAATTCGGTATTGTGGAGAGGTGAGAACATGAAGATGATACGTGCAATAATCAGACCAAACAAGGAAGAAAAAGTCGTGGAGCACCTGGAAAAAGAGGGGTTTTATTCCCTCACAAAGATGAATGTTTTCGGGCGTGGCAAACAGAAGGGAATCAGGGTAGGGACGGTATGTTACGATGAACTGCCCAAGGTGATGCTGATGCTTGTTGTGAATGACGAGGACGTCCCAAAGGCTGTGAACGTTATCCAGAACAGCGCTCGCACCGGGAATATCGGCGACGGCAAGATCTTCGTGACCGATGTTTCAGAGGCTTACACTGTGAGGACTGGAGAATCAGGATTATAGGTGAGATCATGAAGGAAGTTATCGCCATAATACGAAGACATAAAATACAGGAAACCAAGGCAGGTCTTCTGGGTATTGGTGTTCCTGCCCTTACGATGATAAGCGTTGAGGGCAGGGGAAAACAGCGCGGTTTGATCGAACCTGATGATGAGATGAACGAGGCAAAAATGGAAACTAAACTCCAGTTCATTCCTAAGAGGATGATATATACAGTGGTCGAGGACAGCGATGTCCCAAAAGTCGTTGAGACATTAATAAGGACAAACCAGACCGGGCAGATTGGAGACGGAAAGATCTTCGTATGCCCTGTCGAGGACGCTGTAAGAGTGAGAACAGGAGAGATAGGAGAACAGGCTTTGAAGTGAAAACAAATCGTAGGTATACAGACAACAAATCTGCGTTTATCTGCGTTCATCTGCGGTTAAAAATTTACTAAAAAAGGAGAAAAGAAATGACAACAATTTTACCTGAATGCGACATCCCCATACCACAGCGCCGACCGCATATTGTTTGCCATGAGCCCGGGAACATCATATTGCCCATGTGCAATATCCAGACAGTGCCGGGTGACATGACCGAGCGCGGCTGCACGTTTGCGGGGTGCAGGGGCGTAGTGGGAGGTCCCGTGAAGGATGTAATTCAGCTGGTGCACGGTCCGATAGGATGCGCTTATTATACGTGGGGCACGCGCAGGAACCTTTCAGATGTAAAGCTGCACAGGAAGTACTGCTTCAGTACAGACCTGACCGAAGAAAGCGTGATATACGGAGGTGCAAAAAAGCTATTAAAATCCATTATAGAGGCGCATGAACTGTTTCCCGAAGCCAAGGCAGTTTTTGTGTATTCCACATGCGTGGTCGGACTCATAGGCGACGATACCGAAGCTATATGCAAGCAGGCCCAGGAAAAGATCGGAATACCCGTTGTGCCTTTCCATTGCGAGGGCTTCAGGGGCGTGAGCCAGTCCCTTGGACACCACATCGCCAACCGAACGCTGTTTGAGAAAGTGGTTGGAACAAAGGAGCCCGAGACCACCACGCCTTACGACATGTGCATAATCGGGGAATTCAACATCGACGGCGATGCCTGGATAGTCAAGCCGCTGTTTGAAAGAATGGGTGTTAGAGTCCTTTCCGTGTTTACAGGGAATGCCTCGTATGCTGATCTGCCGCCAATGCATCGTGCGAAATTGAATATAGTGCAGTGCCAAAGGTCGTCCACCTATATCGCCAAAATGATACAGGACAAGTACAACATTCCATACATCAACGTATCCCTGTTCGGCATGAAGCAAACGGCAGAAGCCCTTCGCGATGTCGGGAAATTCTTCCACCTTGAAGAAAACGCGGATAAGGTGATAGCAGAGGAGCTTGCAAAATATCAGAAGAATATCGATTATTACAGAAAGAGGCTTGAAGGCAAGAAGTGCTTCATATACCAGGGTGCGCCTCGTGCATGGCACTGGATTGAGCCGATGAGGGAACTGGGCATCGAGACCATCCTTACAGCAACTACCTTCGGGCACAAGGACGATTACGAGAAGATCATGTCAAAGGCAAAGCCAGGACATATCTGCATTGATAACCCGAATGCCCTTGAGATCGAGGAATACCTGGTCAAGCTCAGGCCCGATTTCTTTATCGGGGGCTTGAAGGAGAAATACCTGACATACAAGCTCGGCATACCCTTTATCAACGGTCATTCCTACGAAGAAGGACCGTATGCGGGATTTGAGGGATTCGTGAACTTTGCAAGGGACATCGACGTTGCGGTCAACAGCCCTGTATGGAAGTTCATAAACAAGCCCCTGGAGGTGAGCTAAATGGCACGAAGCGTTACTATCAATCCTCCCAAGATGTGTCAGCCCATGGGTGCAATACTCGCCTACATGGGAGTGCACGGCTGCGTCCCGCTGGTGCACGGCTCTCAGGGATGCAGCACCTACCCACGCTACAATATCGCCCGGCATTTCAGGGAATCTGCTGAGGTTGCTGTCTCCTCGTTGGCTGAAGATGCCGCTGTTTATGGTGGAGCCAAGAACCTGACAGAAGCCATAAAGAACATCAAGTCCAGGCTGAACCCGGTTGCCATTGGTATCTGTACCACGTGCATGAGCGAGACGATAGGCGATGATGTGAAATTGATCGCAAAGAAGGCGCTGGCTGATGATACGATGAAGATATTCCCCGCGTCCACGCCAAGCTATGTTGGCACGCATCTCACAGGATATGACAATGCCCTCAGGACGCTTGTGGAAACACTGGCAGTAAAGGGTGAACCTAACAATAAGGTAAACATTATCACGGGCATAATCAATCCCGGCGATATCAGGGAGTTAAAGAACATGCTGCGCTTAATGAATGTGCAAAGCATCTTCCTGTCAGATATCTCCGAAACCCTTGATACTCCCATATTGCCAGGCGGACATAAACCAATGCTCCCTGATGGCGGAACAAAGATTGCCGACATCGCAGACTCGGCGAACTCGCTTGGTACCATAGCGATATGCAGGACAGCAGGCTCTGCTGCCGTATATCTTAAAAACAAGTTCAACGTCCCCGCAGTGCTTGACCCTGCGCCAATCGGCGTTGCAAACACGGACAGGTTCGTGCAGAATATAAGCCGTTTGAGTAAAGCGCCAATCCCGAATGAAATTGTGATCGAACGCGGGCGCCTGATAGACAGCATGGTGGACGTGCATCACTACATGTTTGGCAGAAAGGTTGCGATATTCGGCGATCCTGATCTTGTGTCTGCTATCGTTAGGTTCTGCGCAGAAGCCGGGATGAACCCCACAGTAGCGATGACCGCAACGAAGCATAAGGACTTTGCCCCGGACATCAAAGCGGTGAACGGCGAATATAAGGCCGATACGCAGATTCTTGAAGGCACTGACCTGTATGAATTCCACGAGGTTGTAAAAACCCACGGCGCTGAGCTGATACTTGGCAACTCCAAGGGAAAGGACATAGCGGATGATGAGGGCGTTCCTTTAGTGCGCTTCGGGTTCCCCGTGTACGACCGCGTGGGCGTGTATCGCTATTCCATCATGGGCTACAACGGCTCAATCTACCTGCTTGACCAGATGACGAACGCCATACTGGGGCACAAGTACGACCCCAACAAACTGCATCAGTGAGGTGAAAATATGGAATACGTAACAGGAATAACAGCTTCTGGCGGAACATGGACTCCCACTTTTGTTGTGAGAAGCAATATCAACGACTGCGGCTGCTGCGGAAAATGCTTCAAGATATGCGGGCGCGGGGTTTTCGAGTACATCGATCATCCCAATGCTGATGACCTGTGCGGTGCAAAGGTCATGACAGTGGCGCATCCTGAGAACTGCATCGGCTGCGGTGCATGTGCGCGGGGATGCCCGAAGAAGAATATCTTGTGCGAACCAAAAGCAAGGTGACAGGTTGGGGAGATGAAACACCGCAGAGGCGCTAAGAGCGCAAAGGTTGTTGCTCCTATTCTTTGCGCCCTCCGCGTCTTTGCGGTGAATGAATGAAAGGAGTACAAATGTCCAAAATAAGCCACATCCTCCTGAAAAACCCGGTGGTGGTTCCCACCGGGACAACACTCATTGAAATAACGAAGCTAATGAAGAAAAACACCATCGGAAGCGTGCTGGTGAGCAGAAATAACAAGCTTGCCGGCATTGTTTCTGTGGTGGATATTGCTTACAGCGCCTCAAGTGGAAAAGGGGATATTTCAGTGGATGAAATCATGCACTCTCCTGAGCTAACTATCGAATCCAATAAATGGATTACTGATGCTCTGGAGCTGTTCAGGCGCCATAATGTTTCGCATTTAGCGGTGGTAGAGAATGGAGAAAAAGTGGGAATTATAAGGGCTGAGGATATACTGCATACGTACAGGTTTAAGATAGAGCACCATAATATCGCACTGGAGAAAAACGATGAGAATCCATTCCTTGCAGCATGAACCCTTTGAAGGTCTGGCGAATATCGAAGTATGGGCAAATAATAAAGGTCACACTATATCCAGAACATTGCTCTTCAATAACGAAGAACTCCCAGATATCGATGACTTCGACTGGCTTATCATCATGGGCGGCTCAATGAACATCTACGAAGAAGATAAATATCCCTGGCTTGTGCAGGAGAAAAAATTCATAGCTGATGCAATCGCGCGCAAAAAACTCGTTCTGGGAGTATGCCTCGGAGCCCAGCTCATTGCCGATGTTCTCGACGGCAAAGTCAGCAGGAATAACTACAGGGAAATCGGATGGTTTCCTGTGACATTAACTAAAGATGCAGGAAGTTCCTTGATTTTCAGTACATTTCCCAGGAAATTCATGGCTTTCCACTGGCACGGTGATATATTCAATACGCCGCCAGGTGCCAAAAAAATAGCAGAAAGCGAAGGGTGTGCAAATCAAGCCTTCGAGTATAACAACGGAAGAGTGACAGGATTGCAGTTCCATCTTGATTATTCGGCGCAAAGCATTGCTCTCATGTTCCAGAACTGCAGCGATGAGATCGTGGATGGGAAATACATACAGAAGCCCGATGAAATCGTATCGCATATCAGCAATGTGCAGGAAATACGTAAACTGCTGTATTTGCTGCTGGATAATATTGAAAAAGAATTTGGTTATCCCTGATAAGCAACATGGACGACATCATACTTCTCTCTATCCTGATCTTTGCCGCAGGACTGCTTTATTCCTCGGTAGGACATGCCGGAGCATCCGGATATCTGGCAGCAATGGCGCTGTTCGGTCTCGCACCTGATGTAATGAAGCCAACGGCTCTTGTTTTGAACATTCTTGTAGCATTGATTGCCGCAGTTCAGTTCTTACGTGCAGGTTTTTTTTCGTGGAATATCTTCTGGCCGTTTGCTGCGGGTTCCATCCCGTTTGCGTTTATAGGAGGCGCGATATCTCTTCCGGGTTATTTCTATAAACAGGTCGTTGGTCTTATCCTCCTCTTCGCTGCCTATCGTTTTTTTCGATACAGGGAATCTGCAATTGCGGATAAAACAAAACCAGTACCGGTTCTTGCTGCCGTCCTTTTCGGCGCCAGCATTGGATTATTGTCTGGAGCAGTAGGTGTGGGCGGAGGTATTTTCTTAAGCCCTTTAATTCTGCTGATGGGCTGGGCTGGAACAAAGCAAACCGCCGGGGTTTCGGCTGCATTTATTCTTGTAAACTCCATAGCAGGCATCGCCGGACATCTCGCAAGTGTGAAATTTTTACCAGATGCCATCTACATGCTGTCATTTGCCGCAGTATTTGGCGGCTTAATCGGCTCAAGCCTCGGCAGCCGCAGGCTTGCTAATGCAACCCTGTTTTGTCTGCTCGCAGTAGTGCTTGTTATTGCGGGCGTGAAGTTCATGATTCCGTAAAGACCTGGTAAACATTACCAAACTATTTATGCAATTGCGTCATATAAAAAATGGGTGCAGGATATATGGTAGACATAATAGCAACAGTAATCGTCGTGATATTAATAGTAATAATACTCGCACAGTCCATCAAGGTTGTCCGAGAATACGAGCGCGTTGTCATCTTCAGGATGGGCAGATTATTCGGGGCAAAAGGGCCAGGGATATTCCTGATAATCCCAATCATGGACAGCCCCGTGAAGGTGGATCTTCGGATAATCACAATCGATGTGCCAAAACAGACCATAATCACACGGGATAACGTGAGCGTTGACGTTGATGCCGTCATATACTACCGGGTCGTAGAACCCACGAATGCGATCACAAAGGTGGAGAACTACAGGATAGCCACAAGCATGCTTGGGCAGACCACGCTGCGGGATATCCTGGGACAGATAGAACTGGATGACCTGCTCGCAAAGCGGGAAGATCTGAACAAGAAACTCCAGGCTGTCCTTGATGTGGCAACGGAGCCGTGGGGTATAAAGATCACAGCAGTCACGATACGGGATGTGAGCCTGCCTGAATCCATGATGCGCGCCATAGCGAAGCAGGCAGAAGCTGAGAGGGAGCGCCGCTCAAGGATCATACTTGCAGAGGGAGAATTCCAGGCAAGCCAGAAGATGATGGAAGCTGCCGAGTTGTACCAGAAGGTGCCCATCGCCATGAAGCTGCGAGAACTCCAGACGCTTGCAGAGATTGCAAGAGAAAAGAACATGATCGTTGTCACGACCGGCGCGCCGGGAAGCGACATCAGTAATATCGCGGGTTTGACAGGCGCTTTCGCAAAGGGTGGAACGAAGGCTGAAAATAAATGAAGCTTCTGGCTGCTGCTTTATTAATTTTTTCCTTTTTCGTACAGACCGCGAGCGCACAGGTTGTGGTGGTAGAACTTAAGGATACCATAACTTCTGCCAGCGTCAGTATTGTGAACGAAGCGCTTGAAACTGCCAGGCTTGAGCACGCCCAGGCACTCGTAATCACCCTGAATACACCGGGCGGCGGGCTTGATGAAACTAAAAAAATCCTTGATGCCATCGATGCCTCGCCTGTGCCTGTAATAGGCTACGTGTATCCAAAAGGCGCCACTGCATGGTCTGCCGGAACGATAATACTTCTCGGAACAGATATTGCAGCCATGGCGCCGAATACGATAATCGGCTCGGCACAGCCAGTGGAAGTAACTTCGCAAGGCTTGACGCCTGTCACGGAAGAAAAGATTGTAAATGCGGTTGTTGCACTTGCGGAAGAAAAGGCAAGGCAGCATGGAAGGAATGTGAGCGCAGCGGGTGAATTTATCACGAAAAACCTGAACCTGGATGCTGAACAGGCAAAAAATGCGACTGTAATAGAGGTTGTTTCGCCCAGCATCGAAGAACTGCTGACAAAGGTGGATGGGATGAAGGTAAAGGGGAGGGTGCTTGCCACATCAGGGGCTGCCTTTAGCTATTATTCGCCCTCGATTCGCCTCTCAATCATGAATATCCTTTCAAACCCGATTCTAGCGGCTCTTCTTTTACTCGTCGGCATCTATTCACTCGTATTCGGGCTTACAAGTCCGGGCTTCGGCGCAGAGATATTCGGCGTTATTTCCATAAGCCTCGGGCTGATTGGGCTTGGTTTCTCGGTGAATATAGCAGCGCTGTTCCTGATTGCTCTTGGGATGGCACTGTTATTATTCGAACTGCACATCTCGACATTCGGACTCATAGGCATAGCAGGAATAGTATGCGTTGTTGTGGGAAGTATACTGCTTGTGCCATTGGGTTATCCAGGTATGTATTCAATCGAATTCCAGACAACCATGCTGATAAGCCTGCTTGCGCCTGCTATTGTCTTTGGCGGGTTTCTTGCCTTTGCGATCTACAAGATGATGCAGATACGAAGGAAAAAACCTGTGATTGGAGAAATTGCGGGGGACGTTGCAGAGACAATCGATGTTATAACTCCCGAAGCAACAGGTTTTGTGAGGTACCAGGGAGAATACTGGAAGGCAAGGTCAGAGGAGATGATCGAGCCGGGAACTAAAGTGGTCATAACAGGAAAGGACGGGGCTGTGTTGATTGTCAGGGTTAAAGAAACCTAAAGGTATATAATCTCCCAACCAAATAAGAGGCAAACCGGATTTAATGATGTTTATAATTTAAAAATAACAGGAAAATTAAAGAGGATTATTATGAGATGGCAAGGCAAACCAACGCGCAAATACACAGGCGGGAGAATAATACGGGCGAGAGGAAAAAGAAAATTTGAAATTGGCGGAGAACCCGCAAATACACATCTTGGTGAAACTATAAGGAAAACAGTTAAAACCCTGGGCGGTCGGGAAAAAGTCAGGCTCTTAAGAGACAGTACTGCTATAGTGACAGACCCAAGAACAAAGAAATCTAAGAGGGTCAAGATAGAGACAGTGACGGGCAACCCGGCTAATATACACTATGTCAGGCGAAACATTGTGACAAAAGGCTCTATCATAAAAACAGAGATCGGCAGCGCCCGCGTGACAAATAGACCCGGGCAGGATGGCAGTATCAATGCTGTCCTCATGCCCAGTACTGCTTAAAAGTAACCCAAAATTCAGGCAGATGCTCCTGTAATAACTCATTATTAACACAGGCATCCAGCCTCTTTCTTTTTTCAAGCGCTCTTGCAAGCGGCTTTCCAAGCAGCCTTCTAATTCTGGTTTCGTAATTCAAAAGCACTGCCACGTCATCATTTTCAAGTGCTTCTATTATTGTTCTTCCAGCTATCTCGCCGGAAAGTACAGCATTGTTGATACCTGCGCCAGTTATCGGGTCAGCCATTCCTGCACTATCTCCGGCAAGAAGAACATTGTTAAAAACGAGTTTTTCCCGGAGTCCTGCGACAGGAAGGGCACCGGTGATGTATTCTTTTTTCCGACCGGCAAACCGGTCTGCGATTCGGTCTCCAATAAAAGCATCCAGATATTCACGCGGGTTTCCTTTCGTGAGACCCAGACCTATTTTCGCAGAATCTTCCCCTGTCGGGTATACCCATACATATCCTCCCGGTGCGTAATTGTTATCAAAAAAAATCTCACCTGTTTCTGATAAAAGTCTGATGCCTTTTACGTGATACTGGGCGCACACCGCAACTTTTTGTCTCTCCATCCCCAGAAGCGTCGCTGTTTTTGAAAAAACCCCATCTGCTCCAACTATTACCTTTCCAGAAGCCTTTCCGCCCCGGAATTCAACACCTCCTGGAATCAGGTTCGAAAGAGGCGAATCCCATTTGAATTCTGCACCCGATTCTTTCGCTTTCATTACAAGAGCCGTGTCAAACGAAGGTCTATCCACCACGAACCCATCAAGCTGGAAATCATGGAACGATAAATCAGGAAAATAGGTGCGCATTGTTGTTATTTTTGATTGGATGATGCAGTTTTCGGGCAGCTCAAGATTGATGGTGCGGCTGATGTATCCGGCGCACGGCGACCTGCACGTGGTGTTTTTTTCAAGCACCAGCACGCTAAAGCCTGCTGCAGCTACAGTTTTTGCGGTAACAGACCCTGCAGGTCCCGCTCCCACCACAATCGCATCATAGCTCATCTATATACCCACTCATACGAGTAATACTTTGGCAAAAGTCTGTCGGCAAGTGTCTTTTCTCTTTCGCTTGGGATTCCGGTTTTTAATCTGACATGGAAACGCTCTTCGAATTTTCTTTTTATTATGGATTTGATCTCTTCCATATCGCGCCTTTCCCCAAGTTCGCGGTCAAGCCAGGTAAGCCCTTCCCTGATGGATGCTATTTTTTTATCAAGGAATTTTTCCTTTGGTATATTCGATATCCTGAGCATCTCCTCTATATCAAAATCAAGGAGCAAGGTGCCGTTCTGGAGCAGTTTCCCTTCCCACCTTGTCTGGGCATTGCCTGAGATTTTCTTGTTGTCCACCACGACATCGTTGATGGGGCGAAACGCTGCATTCAGACCATAATGAAGAAGCGCATCTATTATGACGCCGCATATCTGTTCATACGATTCGATTATATCAAGCGGAAATAAGTCGTTGTCGATTGTTCCCACAACGCCGTAATTGATCTGTCTTCCCATGTCATCCGAGAACGCTATCCCGCCCCCGCTTATTCTTCTTGTAATTGTATAATCTCTGCAGTTGGCAAGGTTCAATTCCACGCCTGCCTTCTGGAAAAACCCCAGGATTATGGATTTTTTGGGTGTCCAGAAAAAGAAGGTATTGCCTTCATCCCCTTTCAATATAGCTTCGTCCATTGCCATCATATCGCGTATGTCCACAAGTCCGAAGTCGATGAAGCGCCACTCTTCCATATTAGTTCTCCAGCGCTTTCATTATGGATTCTGTGAAATCGGAAGGCAAGGTTCCTGGGGACTGGATGTGCTCTTTTTTGTATATCTTTTCTATATTTTTCTGTATTTCCTCACGGTTTGCCGACGTTCCTTTTAATTGTTCGAGAATCTTGAAGAACGCCTCCTCAGGAAACAGAAAGAAATCACCTGAGAGAGTTATGTCCTTGATAACGCCATCTTCCACTGTTACGAATGACCTGATCAGTCCGCCTTTTGATTTATGGATACCTTGTTTCGTTTTAAATAGTTCCATATTATTCCAGCGCTTTCAGAAATGGCATGATTATATAAAAAAATATCATTGCCCTTTCGGTTATGTATCCAGGATACGTGATAAAAAACTGAGTTAGGTGGCAGTGAAAAATTCATCCTTTATTCGAAAGATGTCAAATTCTTGCGCCTTCATTCTGCCATGATATCCTGTGTGAACCCATAATCCCTGTTCTGAATCTCGGGCAGATATCTATATTGCAATCTTTTGTTAGTTTCAGCATGCACTCGGTCACGAGACGCAAAGGCAGTATGTCGGCTCGCTCATAACCGGCAAAAGAGGCAAATAACCCTTTGCCGATAGCACATCCTGAAACGGGTTTGATTTGCATGTTTTCCTCCCATTAGAGCATGTATCCCTGCACCAAATTAAATATTAATCATTATAATATATAACCGTTGCCTTTATGATAATTATGAGTTTTCGGTTGATTCCCTGCAATAGATATAAGTATAACTAATTGTATAACTTAAAACTATGGTTTATGTCAAAATAAAAAAATGGGGAAATAGCCTTGGAATTACACTGCCAGTAGATATCATAAGAAACAAAGAGATAGTTGAAAACGAGATAATTGAGATTGAAATCAAAAAAAAGAATGAACCTCTTAAACGATTATTTGGAACACTAAGCAGAAAGATAACCGCACAGAAGCTCAAGGAAGAGATAAGGACAGGCTGGGAAGAATGATCTATTTCTTCGACACCTATGCACTGTTTGAAATATTTTTTGGAAATGAGAATTATTTGAAATACCTTGATTCAGAGGTTGTTACTACCCGCCTGAATCTTATGGAGATATATTATCACCTGCTGAGGGATTATGGAGAAGCGACTGCTGAGAAATACTACGATGAAACTATCGGCTATTCAATAGAGTTCACTGATAAGGACATTAAAGGCGCCATGAAGTTCAGGTTAAAAATGAAGAAAAAGAAGAAGGCGCTGAGCTATGTCGATGCACTTGGATACACAATCGCCAATAGAATGAAAATACGATTCCTCACAGGCGATATTGCATTTGAAGATGTTCCGAACGTGGAATACGTCAAGTGATTGCTGATACTGAAGTCTCAGATATCTTTCCTCAATTTCGCAATCCTGTCCCTTATCTTCGCAGCCTTCTCGAATTCAAGGTTCTTCGCAGCCCTGTGCATTTCAGCCTCAAGCTCAACAATATAATTGAACATCTCCTCTTTTGGCAGCGCAGCTTCCTCGGTTATCGCCCTCGGTTCCACCGCCTTCCTGATGGTCTGCGGGGTGATATCATGCTCCTCGTTGTACTTTACCTGCATCGCTCGCCTGCGGTTTGTCTCATCCATCGCCCTCTGCATCGAACCCGTAATCCTTTCTGCATACATCACAACCCTGCCTTCGATATTCCTCGATGTCCTGCCTATGGTCTGCAACAGTGAGCGGTCGGAGCGCAGGAAGCCTTCCTTGTCTGCATCGAGTATCGCAACCAGTGCAACCTCTGGTAAATCAAGCCCCTCACGCAGGAGGTTAATTCCCACAAGCACATCGAACTCGCCGAGGCGCAGCCCCCTGATAATCTCAATGCGCTCAAGCGTCTCAATCTCTGAATGCATGTACCTTGCCTTGATTCCTGCGCCGATGAGATATTCTGTCAGGTCTTCTGCCATCCTTTTTGTAAGCGTGGTGACAAGCACCCTGTGTTTTTTTGCGGTCTTCGCATGGATTTCAGCCATCAGGTCATCTATCTGCCCCTGTACTGGTTTTACCACAATCTCGGGATCCACAAGCCCTGTGGGGCGGATGATCTGCTCAACAACCTGTGCGCTCTGCTCTATTTCATATTCGGCAGGCGTGGCAGAAACATACAGCACCTGGTTCACCCTGGAACTGAACTCATCGAAAGTCAGCGGGCGGTTATCATAAGCTGAAGGCATCCTGAAACCATAATCCACAAGCGAACCTTTCCTTGCGCGGTCGCCGGCGTGCATTCCTCGCAGCTGCGGCAGCGTGACATGCGATTCATCGATAACGATAAGAAAGTCTTTCGGGAAATAATCGAGTAATGTGTAAGGCGGCTCGCCGGCTCTGCGCCCATCCATGTGGCGGCTGTAGTTCTCTATCCCCTGGCAGTAACCGATTTCATGCATCATCTCGATATCGAACTTCGTTCGCTGCTCAAGGCGGGCGGCTTCAAGAATTTTCCCCATGGATTTTAACTCATGGAGCCTGTCCCTGAGTTCGGCTTCGATCGACTCGATAGCAGCCTCTATCTTTTCCTGAGGCATCACGAAATGTTTTGCCGGGTATATAACCACAGCATCGCTCTCCCTCAATGTTTTTCCTGTCAGGGTGTCAAATTCGGAAATTCTATCGATTTCATCGCCAAAAAGTTCTATCCTGACACCGTTTGAAGCATACGACGGGAATACCTCGATTGTATCTCCCCGCGCCCGGAATTTTCCGGTGCTGAAATCAAGGTCATTGCGCTCATACTGCATATCCACAAGGCTTGAAAGTAAAACCCGCCGCTCAATCTCTTCTCCCTTCTTAAGCAAAATGGACATCTCCTGCCATTCCTGAGGCGAACCGATGCCGTAGATGCAGGACACACTTGCCACAACAATCACGTCCCGCCGCTCAAAGAGTGAGCGTGTGGCGGAAAGGCGCATCCTGTTGATTTCCTGGTTTATCGATGCATCTTTTTCGATATACGTATCTGTCTGCGGAATATACGCTTCAGGCTGGTAGTAATCATAATAGCTCACAAAATATTCCACTGCATTTTCAGGAAAAAATGCCTTGAACTCGGAGTATAACTGTGCTGCAAGGGTCTTGTTGTGTGAAATCACGAGCGTGGGTCTTTGCACCTTGTTTATAACATTCGCAACCGTGAATGTTTTTCCCGAACCCGTCACGCCGAGCAGGGTCTGGTGCTTCATACCCTGTTCTATGCCGAAAATAAGGATTTCAATCGCTTTTATCTGGTCTCCCTTGGGTTCAAAACCAGAAACAAGTCTAAATTCCAATGCAGCGCCTCATGATAAATAGAGGGAACTATGAAGACTTATTCCTTCCCGTGTTAAAGCACAAACAGCGTAAATAAGAGATAGCCAATAGTTACCATTATCACAGAATGCTTTAAGCCTGAGAGAGCGCTGCCTTCTCCCATTACTCCTGCAATCAATCCAGAGGAAAAACCCTGTATCAGGGCGCCGTGGAAGAATATGCGGTTATACACATTCAATTTTTCCCGACTTAGACTGAGGGGAACCGCACCCCCTGCACCGCTGCTGCTTGAAACTTTTTCTCCCGCCTTTACCATCTCCGCAAGGAATGTTGTAGAGATTATGTAAATGATACCAATGAATACGAGGAACGATATGTAAATAATTACAACGTAAATAAACATATTAACCCTGCGTTCGTTTTTTAATTCCTGCTCTGCAGCGACATCCCTTGCCGCGACATTCAGCACTTCGCTCATATCGCCACTGGATTCGTTGGCTTTTGTCAATAAAGTAATAGAACGAGCCACGATATGTGTCCTTATCCTGTTTGCGAAGCGCACAAGTGCTTCATTAATTGCAAGTCCCCACTCAATATCATTCCATATTTTCTTAATATCCTTGCCCAAACCGATATCTGTGCGCGTTATCAATTTGAGAGAATCTCGAAGTGTCATTCCAGTCTCATTGGTACTGGCAAGTTTTTTCAAGAAATCGGGCATCTGAGATTGTAATTTGTCTTCCCTTCTTTTCTTGTATTCGTGAAAAAACATCAGGGGGATGATCAGGATAAAGACTGTAAAAACTATTCTATCATCTATGAAGTCTATAAAGTCCGGTGCTTTCATCGCACTAAAAATTGAAATTACAAGGAAGATAAGAGCAATAGGTCCGCTTACTACCAAAGAATACTCCGGCTTTTCTTTCATGGGCTTTAATGGGTCGCGGAGCATCTGTCTTATTTTTAGAGAGTTTCTCGATTTGATAAATTTAAAAAATATAGTCTTTTCGTCTGTTTCAGGAACAACTATTTCACCAACGTAATTATGAGTTGGCAGAAGCGGCGCCTCGTCCGTGGAACCGGGGGTTATTATACTCACCATTACTACAAACATCATTGAACCGATTGGTATCACAGCATATATTATAGCATATATCATTATCTGACTGCCTGAACCCATTACCGACATCATCACCCCAAGAATTATAATAAACAGGGGACCTGCCACAAAGGCTGTCACGTATGACTCTGCTATCAATCCCAGTGTTTCAAGGAATCCTTTCTGCTCGATCTTGGCTCTGTTGAGGTATTGCTCGGATTTATCCCGAAAATAGGTGGAAATATTTCCGCCGCTGTCTATCACCGTAAGAAGATTGTACATAAGGTCCCTGAAATTCTCAGACGGTGTAACCTCGCATATACTGTGAAGCGCGGTTCGGAGGTCGTTCCCGAAAAAATCCATGTCACGCACCACAACATCCACTTCCTTGGCTACTTCGCCATACGTGTCGGTGCATTTGCTCATGGAGCGTAATATCTCAATAACATTCATTCCGCCCCGGCTTAATGCATACATGAAGGTAACGGCATAGGGCAGGTTTTTATCAATTGAGCCTTTTCTCTCTCCTGCGGTGAAAGCTGGGTAGACAAGAAAGAGCATGTAAGTAATACCGCCAAACAGCAGGGCAAGAAATACCACGATAAAAATAGAAACTGATATTTCTCTATACTGGAGCAGCCATACAGTCGATGGAGTGAATGTGAGACGGGTGATTTGTGCCGGAAGCATACTTACCACAATATAAGCTGTTATCAAACCCAGGGCTGCCCCCACAAGACCCGCGAGCACCGAGTAAAACACAGCATTTGATATATACATTTCATAGGATATGGGGATACGCGCCTGTCTCAATGCCGTCCGCAGGTCTCGGAACTCTTCCTTCCTCGCTCTCATCCTGTCGCCGAGCAGGACAAATGGCAATATCTTTAATTTCTGAAAAAATAATTCGATTTTACTCGCCATCGCTCTCATCCTGAGATGTTCAAATTTTTGAGAACCTTGTCAGGAGCTACCTGATAATCATGGACAATGGTAGAAATCGCGTTAAAATCTGTTATTTTATTATTAACCATGAACTCGAGTATTTTTTGCCTGTTAGATAATTCTTTTTTCAAATCCGTAATATTCCAGCCTCTCCTGATCACTATATCATTCAAGGCTTTTGACTCCCCAACCCTGTGGAATTTATCTGTTAAAGCGTCCCATGCAAATATATCATTAGTCCTTATGTTCCTGGTTGTGGGGTCTATATCGGTAATCTCAACGAGTTTCATGTTGCGGCGTGCTCTTTTTCCGTTTACATAGGTCTGCGCCTGAATGCTCATAATATTAAGGGCTTGAATCATGCTCCTTGGAACGCTGATGGGAGGATTCTCAAGACGGTGTATAGCGCTCGAAACCGAATCGGCATGCATGGTTGAGAACGTGGTGTGACCTGTGCTCATCGCCTGGAATAGTGTGAGTGCTTCTTTACCCCTGACCTCGCCCACCAGCAGGTATTCTGGCCTCTGGCGCAGCGCGGCTCTTAAGAGATCGTACATATCGATGGTTCCCTTTCCGTCAGCAGTGAAGGAGTCCCTGGTTACTCCTGGAATCCAGTTGGGATGTGGAAGTTTCAGTTCACGGGTGTCTTCAAGTGAGATTATTTTTGCCTGCCATGGAATGAAAATGGAAACTGCATTGAGCGAGGAAGTTTTTCCTGAAGCTGTGCCACCAGAGAAAATCAAACTCTTATTGTTTTCAATGCAGAGCCAGAGATATGCCATTTCCTCTGCCGAGAACGTACTCCAGTTAATCAGGTCAACTGGCGTTATCGGGACTTCGCTGAACTTTCGAATGGTAAACGTTGCACCGTGGGTTGTCACTTGAGTGCCGAGCGTCATCTGGATACGCGAACCATCGGGCATGGTGGCGTCAACCATTGGCTCAGCTATCGAGATATGCTTTCCGCAGCGTTGGGCAAGCCTTATTACATACGAATCAAGCTCGTTCTCGGTATAATAAACGTTTGTGGGCATGTTGGTGTATTTCTTATGGTAAAGATATATCGGGATGTCGTAGCCGTTGGAAGAAATATCTTCAATATTGTTGTCATGCATAAGCGGGTCGATCTTGCCGAATTTGATGAAATCTCTCCGTGTATAGTATAATATTTTTTCAAGGGTCACCGGGTTTATATCAATAGCATAATCCTTTACCAGGCGTCTGACTTTAGATGTTAGAATTTTTTCCTTATCTTCATCGCTCTTTATATCTTCAAAAAGAAGGACATCTTTTAGTCTGTCTTTAATTTCTTTCAGGAATAAATCCTCGAAATCTGAAAGTTTTGGCTCTGCCACATAATACAGATAGGAGTTTTTTTCAAGATTAAAGAGCATTACCACAAAAGCATAAGGTTCATTTACCCAGTAGCGCTCAACTTCATTATACCCTTTCATGCCTTCAAAGGTGACTAGCGGACCGTGCAATGCCTGGTTGTATCCCTCTATTTCTTCAGCTTCTTTTGTGAAAAAAGTTTTTATCCTCCCAAACAAAGTCACCGGTGTTTCGGGGGGAGCCTCTTTAAGCTTTTTCATGCCGGTTTCGACATCTGATAATAATTTTTCTTGAAGTTGTTCGAATCTGGCATGTTTTTCAGGTGTCATCCCCTCCTTTATTATTTCACGAGTCGTATCCGCATCGAGGTGCTGCACCAGCCCTTCCATCCCCTCAAGTTCACCTTTCTCTGTTCTTTCTTCTTTTCTTTTTCCCCTCTTTTTTACGGTTTTTTCATCCTTTCTTGGCTTCTCTGGCCTTTTTTCTTCCTCTTTTTCAATCGTCTCTTCGAGTCTTGGAGAATCCTCTATTTTCTCTATAGTTTTTAGTTTCTCTGCGCCTTCTGCTTTTTTAACCGATTTCAGGATTCTTTTTACCGTTTTTAATTCTTCGGAAATATCTTCCAGATTCAGCTGCCCTTCTTTAGCTTTTTTTAAAGCAGTTTCAAGTTCATTATAATAAGGCGAGTCCTTTTCTAAAAAAGAAAGCCCTTTTTTATAAGCTGTAATTTCTCTTGCCTGCTTTACGAGCTTGATCAAATTCTTCCTGAAAAGCCCGATTTCAAGAGAGGGGTTTTCTGCAGCTATATTGCTCACAAACCTCTCTACATCCTTCTCACCAGGACTCGTAAATTCAGTTAAGAATCCACGCACTTTTTCGCGTATTTCTTCCATATTACTATATCTTATTTCTTCAAATCATTAAAAACTAGACTTCTGAAATATACAATATCATTGTTAAAATTATCTTTATTCCGCTTTTTTTCCTCCAAAGATTGTCTTAGCGATGTCAAAAAAACTTCTCTTTTTCTCTTTAGGTTCAATAAACTTCTCACCTGCTATCTTTGCTGCAAGCCTTCTAAAGGCAATTGAAGCCGGGGATGTTGGAATCCTCATGACCACGGGCATCTTTAATGCGGCAGAACATCTTACATTTGCATCCTCAGGTATCATTTCAAGTACCTGCGCGCCCAGGAGTTCCTGGACTTTATTTCGATTGATTTCTGTTTTTTCAAGCTGAGTGCAGTTCAGGACTACACCTTCCACACTCTTGCCGAGAAGTTCAGCCAATGTTTTTGTTTTTATGGCATCTGCCAGGGAGGAAAGGTCGGGATTTACCACAAGAAGAACCCTGTCTGAAACAGAAAGCGGAATTAGACCATCCTTGCTTATGCCTGCAGGCGCATCTATTAATACAAAATCCATGCCCTCTGAAAGAATGGGTATCACCTGCTTTAATTTATCGGGATTGGATTTCTGGAATCCTTTTAAAGATAATCCGCTCGGCACCACCTTAAGACCCGAAGGTCCATTATAGATGGCATCTTTTATATCAGCCTCCCCGCTTAATACTTCGTGCAATGTTATTTTGCTATTTTCAAGCCCGACTAAAAGTCCAAGATTTGCCATGCCTATATCGGCATCTACGACTATGACTTTTTTCCCAAGCATTGCCAGTGAAGTACCAAGGTTCAGAGTTGTTGTAGTTTTACCAGTTCCTCCTTTTCCAGAGGCAATGGCATATACCCGAACTGTCATGTTTGTTCCTTCAACCAAATGCTAACATTAAGCATCCTTTTTCCTGCTATATTTGATTTGACTATACTCATTAAAGGTTTATAACCTTTATCAATTATAAGCATCATTGTTATAATCATATGAACGCCTTCTCACGTTTTGAAAATAGTTCCTGCGATTCAAGATGAAACTATTTACAAACATGCCTTTAACTTTTAATTCGCGGTAAGAGTACATGAACCGTCGCCCCTTTTCCGACCTCGCTTTCGATCCAGATTTCGCCTTTATGTGCATCAACAATACTCTTGCATATATAAAGCCCAAGACCCGTTCCTCCGTATTTCCTGGCCAGGGAGGCATCAGCCTGGTAAAATCTCTGGAAAAGAAAGGGGAGCACACTCTTGGGAATACCCACGCCCGTATCTGTAACGCTCGTATGCACACTGTTCTTTTCTTCCCAGGCTTTTATTGTGATTTTGCCTCCCACTGGTGTGAATTTTATGGCATTGTCCATAAGGTTCAGGAATACCTCTGTCAACCTGTCCCTGTCTCCCATAGCCGCAAGGTTTGAAGGTACGTCTTTTATAATGCTTATGTTCTTTTTCCCTGCCAGAACATTCATATCTGCCATGGAAGCGGTTATTATTTCATCGATGAGCTGTGGTTTTGGCTTCATCTTAATCTCAGGCTTGCCCATCTGCTGTATGCTCAAAAACAAAAGACTGTCGATCAGCCGCGTGAGCCTGTCCGTATTTCTGATTATGGCTTCCAGTGCTTTTTTCTGAGTCTCTGGTATGGTGCCTAATTTTTCATCGTACATCAACTCGCTGTATCCGCGAATTGAGACAAGCGGAGTCTTGAGTTCATGGGAAACGTTTGAAAGGAACTCGCTCTTCATCCTATCCAGGGATTTAAGCTCGTCGTAAGCCGACTGCAATTTTTCATAAGAGACCCTGGCTTCCTGATACAACCTTGCGTTTTCAATTGCCACTCCTATCTGGCTGCCTATGGATGCAAGGACATCAATATCATCTTTCGAGAATACCCTGCGCCTGCGGTTGGCAAGGTTCATGGCTCCCACAACCTTGCCTTTAGCAATTAGAGGTGTACCTACAAGCGTAATCAGCCCTTCTTTTTCTAAGTAGGGCAGAAGTTCACGAGTGGGGAAATGATCTATATCAGTAACGAAAGGCTTTTTATTTTGGGCAGCAGTTCCTGCTATACCTTCACCCAATTTTATCTCAGAAACTGCCCTGACAAAAGTCTCTGACAAGCCTATCGAAGTTTTAAATTTCAGTTTCTTTTCAGTTTCTTCAAGCAGATAGATGGCACCTGCATCGGATGAAGTCACCTGGATGGTCTTGGCAAGCGCCTCTTTGAAGATTTCATCCAGGTCTAATGACTGGCTCACCACCCTGTCTATTTCAAAAAGCGTCTCGAGAGTTTTGTCATGGTACTGGAGTTCTGAGTACAGATGGGCATTTTCAATGGCAATTGCCGCCTGGTTTGCAATCGTCTGGCAGACCCCGATTTCCTCCACAGTGAATTCTTTAACTTCACCAAGGCTGCTCAACTGCATTGTCCCAAGCGTTTTCTCCCCGATAATAAGCGGCATTACAAGGATAGACCTGATATTCAGCCTGTCCGCCATCTCTTTTTCTTTTGGAGAGAGGTCCGCCTTTTTGGTATCCGGCACAAGCACATACTGCTTTCTGGTATATGCTTCACTCAGTGATGGAAAGTCCTTAAGGTACAATATTTCTCCCTGGGACGGCTTCAATTGGTTTCCGGGGCTGTATTCAGAAGCCACAGTCCCGTAATCCTTTCCTCCTTCCACAAGTGCGATGGAACAATAGGAGACATTGACTATTCTTACCGCTTCCCTGACCGCTATTCCCAGAACTTTATTTAAATCCAGACCGCTTGAAATGCTCTGGTTAGTTTTTATAAGCGCAGCAAGCTCAAGGTTTCTCCTGTTTAAATCCTTGGTTCTTTCCTTTACCTTCTGCTCCAGACCCTCATATACCTCCCTCAATTTTTGCACCATGATATTGAAAGACCCTGCAAGTTCGCCGATTTCATCCCTGCTCTCAGGTTCTATCTCCACTGTCAGGTAACCTTTGGCAACTTTTTTTGATGCATCTGTAAGTCTTACGAGAGGAGCTGTAAACCTTCTCCCGAGCATGTATGCCAGCACAACAACTACGGCAAAATAGAACATACCAAGTGCAATGGATCTCTCCTCAAACCTGGTTACTGGCATCAATGCTTCGGACGCATCCATCTTTACCACAAGACCCCAGTCCCCTGCAGGGATATAGGAATACGCGGCAAAAACCTCCTTTCCGCGGTAATCGAACGCCTGGATGGTTCCGTTCTTTCCTTCTGCAGCAAGAATTGCGGGAATGGCAAGGTTAGAATCCATGGGAAATTTCATGCGCAGCGCAGCATCAGGATTATGGCGTAAAGGATTCAAAAAGACGACCTCGTTCCCTCTTTTCTGGACAAGAAGAGCCTCGCCGCTTTCACCCAGAGCGGTATAATCGTTTGTAACATCGTATATGAACATTGGATAAACGGTGGCTGCAATTACACCTATGAATCTACCCGTGCTTCTATTAAATACAGGATACGATAGTATATATCCGGTATTGTTATCGTAATAATTTATATTTCCAAGATACAGAGCTTCTTTGCCTTTTTTAAAAAACTCTTCTTCGCTGTAGTTTTTATTTAGAAGCCCGCTTTCCGTAGAAGCCAGAACTATGCCGTTTACGTCAAGGGCAGATATTTCAAAGAATTCTGGAATCTCCCGTTTTACTCTCAAAAGATTTAGATTGATATCACCCGTATTTCTATTTTCAAGCTGCTGCAGGAAGTTGGCGGTGGCAACTTCCTTAACCTGCTCTATCCTGAAGTTCACAACTGTTGAGATATGGGTGCTCTTTGCCTCAACAAGTCCACTTAGATCTTCGAATACCTTTTTCTCAAGGGTATCCTTTTCTGTTGAATAATTGATGTAGCTTATTACCGCATAGGGCAGGATTGAGATTGCTATTAGAAAAATTATTAACTTATATCTTATACTCAGGTTTTTCACAACTCAACCAGCTTTTTGACCCTTTCCACCAGATCTTTTCTTCCAAATGGTTTGGTTATATAATCATTCACTTTAAGCACATGCAGTCCGAGCATTTTATCTATATCCTGGTTCCTTACCGTGAGCATAGCCACAGGAAGATCCTCATATTTTTTTCTGATTTTTTTGAAAACCTCCCACCCATCCATTTCTGGCATCATTATATCCAGCAGCACTGCCGCAGGTTTTTCTATTTCGAGTTTTTCAAGACACTCCCTGCCGCTGTATGCCGGAATAACCTCATACCCCTCGGTCTCAAGAACCAGTTTAATCAAATCCACGGTGTCTGGCTCATCGTCCACAACCATTATTTTTTTACTCATTTGATTTACCTCCTTGCTCTGATTTACCCCCAAGTTCATCCTTTAACCACCACCAATACTTAAAGGAAACAATAACAACGATAACATTACTTAAGAGAAGCAGGGATATATAGAGTCCCTGCACATCAAGAGAAGCGTGCTGCGGTATGGGGTGCAACTGTGCATGAACATATATGCTTGATAAAGCGATAATACATGCTACATAATCCCATAGATAATAAGGTGCAAGCCCAAGCCCGTTCCCCATTCGTGCACTGAGCTTCGCCAGCACAAGATAAAAAATGACAATACCAATCGTCCCAACCGATAGCAACAGCAGATGCAGCTCTGGTGTAATCCTAATCCCTCCCTGTCATTACATAGTAAAGCCGCAGGCTTGCAGCGGCTAATAAAATGCCACCTGAGGCAAAAAAGACGCTTCCTGTGTCACTGAAAAAGTCATAAAGAAAAATTAAAAAAGAAACGATGAATAAACCACCCGATATGATAAAAAGATAAGGGAATACACGCTTTTTAAAAACTTTCTCATAAAAATAAGCAATACTAAAAGGAAATCCGATAAGAAACACGTATGTAATACCCAGAACCAGAATCAAGATTAGAAAAATCGTATTATTGATCAACGCTTTTCACCGAACGCTTCTTTGAATACATCCGCAGGCGTTTTGCGCGCACTCCCGCTGAGTACGCTTTCATACCCTTTCATTGCAGCCTTGACATTGATGCCCTTTTCTGTGATTTCAAATTCCCGTATCTCGGTGTCGTGCTCGATGCCGCGGGATTTCAGTATGCTCAGGACGCCGTATATCTTTCCATCGATCTCAACATGCCGCAGGAGAATAATGTTATCGACCGCACCTGACAGAGCTTCATGGGTTAATTTGACTGCCCCGAAAAGTTCAGAAATCTCGCTGCTGACGCAGGTTGTCACGCTCATGGATGAAAAGAGATCGAGCAGCACGGTGATATAGTTTTTACGTTCTATATCCTCGGGAATCGATGTCTCAAGGTTTTCTATACCGTCAAATAAAATGCGTTTCACATTATTTTTTATTATTTTTCTTTTTAATATCAAAGCCTCTTCATCAGGCATATACAAAACAGGAGAAATATACAGGACTTCCAGCATTTTTTTGTTTATATATGGTTCAAGCCTCAAGCCAAAGGTTTTTGCATTCCGTATGAGCTTCGAAGGGCGCTCTTCCAGGGAAATTACCAACGCATTCTCTCCCTTGAGAAGACCATCACAAATAAAATGTAGACCAAATGTGGTTTTGCCTGTGCCTGTTGTTCCTGAAATCAATAAGACATCGTCTTTCAGAATTCCTCCTTTCAGCATCTTATCAAGTCCAAGGATGCCTGTACTGACTTTGACAGACAGGGCAGGCTTTTCTTCCGCTGCAGGTAAAAGCCGCGGAAAGACAACTATGCCCTTATCCCTGATATCAAAAGAATGCTTCCCTGCGATGTACTTTTGTCCCCTCATTTTAAGGATGCGAATATTCCGTTCCACCCGCATGCCCACGGTTTCCTCGGAAAGATATATTATCGCATCTGCAAGGTACCCCACCACATTTTTGCGAAGGTCTTCGAGTACGAATTCGCCTGTTATAATTACCAGCGTGTTCCAGCTTTTCATGGAAGTGAATAAATCAAAATAGAACCCGCGCCGCTCATCATCGCTAACCGGTCTTCCCTCAAACGATTTAAGAATGTCTCCGAGTACCGTCAGCGGGTCGATGACGATCCTTGAGGGCTTAAGTAAGGATATTCTCGTGTTAATGAATTCCAGAATCGCATCATGTCCCTGCTTTAATAAGGATTCGCTTATGCTGACGATGTTCATTTTGTTAGTTTCATACAGCGACTGGTCATAGAAGGAAAAGCGCGACATGTAGCTGTTAATCATCGCAGGGGGTTCGGAGAGGGTTGAAATAAAAAGACATGTCTCGCCTGATTTTGCTGCATTGAAGAGCGATTCGGCCGCGAATGTGGTCTTCCCGCTTCCTGCAGCCCCTGCTACCAGTACAACCGAAGGCTTATTGAAGCCACCTTCAAGGATGTCATCCAATTCAGGAATATACGAAGGAACGATGTTCATTATACCCTCCTGTTCTGATTAAATAATAGGTTAAATTCTATATAAGGTTTGGGTAATATTTTTAATTTATTTAATACTGTTCAAATATTTTAAACTCGCAGTCCCCTCTTCCACTGTCCTAGCCTCGGTCACGAACCTGCCTTTATATCCCTTGAGTTTCCTCATGACCTCTTTCCAGTTTATGTTACCTTTGCCGAGTTCGAGATGTTCATCGCTTTTCCCCTTGTTATCGTGGAGATGCACATGCACAACTTTACTCAAATCTTCCAGGAATTCAAAAACATTGCCGTTTGTATTGGCGTGTCCAATATCAAGCGTCAATCCAACGTTCTCCCTCTCCAGGGATTCAATCATCCCCAGAATCTCACCCGGCTGTTTTCCGAAGACATGCTGCATGTTTACCATGTTCTCCACTCCAATTGTAATGCTGAGCTCATCCGCAAAATCGCAGATTGACCGCAAGCCTTCAAGACTCTGCTGCCATGCCATATCAGGCAATTGCATCCCGAGAGGAGAGAGATGACCGGGATGAACAACAGCAAGCTCCACGAAGTCCGAGGCTCTTTCGATGCACTTGGTCATCTGCCGGATTGTCTCTTTCCAGATGGGATGATTCAAACTTCCAAGATTAAGGTCGGAGAAGGGAAGATGAAGCGTAAGTACAAGATGCGTGGTTTCGACAACATTCCTTATTTCTGACAGTGTTCCTTCATTTAACTGCTGCCTGCCTTCGCTCACCACTTCCCAGCCCGAAAAGCCCAGGTCTTCAAGGTCATAAGCCCAGTCAAAAGGGTTGTTCACGAGGGCAAGGGATGAGAAGCTGACTTTCATGAGGGTCATATTTGCTTTAATGATATAAGGATTATTTGGATAAATTGGGTAGCAATCCCACAGAAATTTGTAAGAAGCGCTGCATGAAAGGAGTATCTGCCATCTATAAACTTCACACCCCCACATCCATCTTCCCTTACTTGCGATGCTATACTAATAAAACAAGCAAAACGATTAAATCTTGGCATTGAAGTTGTCCAGTAGGATTATTGGGTGATTAAGGTGGTGAAGGCAGAGTTGGGGGAAATAGATTTTACTTGATTATATTACTCAAGAAGGAGCGAAACAGATTTATAGTGTTAGTCTTACATAGTAAGTGGAGTAAGACACATGGGAATAGAAACAGTAATAATGAGCACAAAGGGACAAGTGATCATCCCTGCAAGACTCAGGAAAAAGTACGGGCTTAAAAAAGGCAAGAAGCTGGTACTTATGGAGGAGGAGGGCTATATTAAGATGTTACCTCCGACAGATCTTAGAAAACTTTGTGGTTCGTGGCCAGACCTTGACGTGGAAGCTTTGACAAAAGAAATAATAGAAGATCGGGAGCGCGATGAAGAGATAGAAAAAGAGAGGGAGAGGTTAATAGAAAAGACATTAAGAAGAACTTGAAGAAGTGATCGGATGGATAGGATTTTAATAGATACGATGCATCTGGCGAAACTTTTCAAAGATGATTCTTATCTTGACTTAGCCGGCGCAATAACTGATGGGGATATCGAGGCAATATGTTCGGTTATCTCCCTCACAGAATTAACAAAAAGACTGGGCATGATAGATGAGGAACGAATGCGTAAAACTAGGCAAGAACTATTATCTTCTAGATTGATTTTTGTAAATGTTACCCGTACAATCGCAATGCGCGCCGGAGATCTGCGTCTAAGATATGATATCCCCACAGTTGATTCTGTGATTGCAGCAACGGGTGTGGTTGAAAATATCAGGAATATTCTCACGGACGATACCCGTCATTTCGAGGCTACAAAGAATTTGATCAAGCCGATTGACTTGAAAGCGGCGATGAAGCTGGTTTGAAATCCCTAATAAAAATGATAAAATATGCGAATAGCTTTCGAAACATCATGCCTTTTTCCATTGTTTGTATTTACTCCATATACATACCCATTGTACGATACATTAGGTGGCCACGAATTGATGCCCTCAGAAAACAAAGTGGTTGATAACTAAACCCCCACATCCATCTCCTCATCCGCTCTCACTTCCGGCGCCTCATTCTTCTCCTCATACTTTCTCTGCGCCTGCCACAGCGCCGGCGCATCCTTGCTCTTTCCCTTGACATCACTCGTGTGCCTCTTCCTTATTTTCACAAGCGCTGGCGTGTTTATCCCCACGCCTGAGATTATCGCCTGACCCTTCGCAAGCGCTGGCAGCTCTGATATCAGTTCCCTGCTCGCAGACTCGATGCTCTGGGCGATCTGCTGCTGGTCTGTGGGGTTGATTATTCGCATCGTGATCTGGGTCATGCACTGGGAAAGCGAATCCGCATCTAATTTGCTCGGGCGCTGGGAGACCAGGCATACGCCCACGCCGAACTTCCTGCCTTCAGATAGAATAGTTTTAAGGATGCCCTTTGATTTCGCCTCGCCGCTGTGCGGCGCAAACCTGTGCGCCTCTTCGATAACCACGAATACAGGATAGGGCAGGAACTTATCCACATGGGATTCATTGTACCTGTTGTTCTCAGTGCCCTCGCGCGCATCGAACAGCCGGCGCAGCATGACCGATGCTATCAACTGCTGGAAGGCTTCCTCGATGCCTGAGACATCCAGTATCGTAAGCTGTCCTACTTTGAAATAATCAGCAAGTGGAATTGTCTGGAAATCATCGAATATGTTGGCGTAAATCTTCCCAAACCTCCATAGGATGCCTTCGATAGTGGGTTTGTTTGTTTCGTCGCCCAGCGCCTCTATCTCAGTTTTAAGTTCATTGCGCGTGAATGGTTTCTTGCTGTTGTTTTTAAGGTTATGATAGGCTGATCTAAAGATGGTTTTCATCTTATCAGACATGGTGCCGTCGTCCATTATACTGATAAAATCGCTTACAAGAAGGTCACTAATGCGTATTTTTATATCCTTTGGCTTTACGGTTTTTACTTTTGGACGATAAGAAGGCGTGATGAACTCCAGTCTATTCTGAACCTCGCTCAACGTGGAGTATTCACCGTGTGGATCAAAAATCAGAACCGGCGCCATGTTATAAGGTTTCAAGAGCTCTTCAACCAGAACCCCGACAGTATATGATTTCCCTGCACCTGTGGATGCAATGACAGACAGATGCTGGCTCACGATATCGCGAACAGACAATACCATATCCGTATTGGAACCCAGAATAGTTCCCATAAATGCAGAGCCTGATGTGCCTTTTTGAACTTTGTTCACATCCTTCAGGACATCATCACCGGCTTGTTCTATTTTTACACCGCATGCAGGATTTGTCCTGGGGTTTATGAATTCGCCCATGGCATTATCGAAATAACCTATAACCGAAGCTGAATATGAATAATACTTAAAATCCTGAGGGTCAAAGCCGTAAAATCTCGATATTTCCTCTGCCTCGATTTTCATATCAGTAAGGAACTCCTCAGGATATTGATTCCTTGGCTCGCCGTGTTTTACCCTGCACAGAATCTTTTTTCCAGTATCGGTATAGGACACGAACATCCCTTTTGGGAGCCGCTCACATGAAATAAAAGTGAAACCCTGTTCATCTGAAAAATTGACAGTCCCGATCATTTGCCATCCCTCTCAATATATTTTCTAACCAGCCTGAGCATTGCTGTGCATTCAGGAAACTGGGTCTCAAGCTGTGCAAGCATGCTGAAGAGAACTTTTTTATCAAGCTCCGTGTTAGTATGGAAATATGCGATGCTGGGCTTGCCATTACTGGTATGGAATTCCCTTAACTCATCAGGATTCAAAATCTCAACACAGTCCCTGACATCCGGTGGGGAATCTAGTTCGTATTTCGCCTCTCCCTTACTCATTACCCCCAATCCATGAATGACATAATAACTGTTCCTGAAATCCTCATTAAAGGGGGCATACTTTGGCTGCATGTCAGGCTCGATATAAGGAATCAGGTCTTCGCGTATCGAGTGCGTGATGTTTTTTATGACACCTATTATAATTCCATCATCCTTTTTAATTTTAACAAACCTGCCGATGCGCTCTTTTTGTGCATCCGGCGGTATTTTTACCAGATATGTGTTTGCGTTTTCAACCCGGATTATGTCTCCTAATGCCATCATATCACCCTTTTATGAAAATATTTTGCGCTCTTATGTATCTTAATCCCATGTGCCTTGCAGAAATTATCAAACATCCCGTAGAACAAAGTATGCTCATTCAACCGTATAATAGCCGCATCATGCGCCCGCATCAGGATATCAGGGTAATTGCCACGGATCACACACTGGGCGCGTATGATGTCTGCGATTTTATCAACCAGCCCTTTTTCATATGCCCATGCCGGGAATTCAACGCGCGCCGGAAGACCGCTGCTCAATCTCATATAAAAAAAGGCTATATCATTCCTAAACGATTCATAGTTATCCAGCACGGATCTGGATTCCCCGCCTCTTCTATCGTCCCTGTCGCAAACAAATGCTGCTGTCCTCTCTCCCCATAGAAGGCTGGAAAAAAGATGCGTGTCAGACAGTTTACTCTTTTTTAATTTGAAAAAGAAATGCATCATAAGGGTAATATCCCGCGGCATTGTTGTATCGATAAAACCGATCACAGGATTCTCTGTTTTTTTAGAGGCATCAAGAAGCTTAATGATTGCGTTTATGTAAATCTGCCTGATATTCCTGTTCAGCACGTTTATATGAGATAGAATAAGCGCCCCGTCCAGCAGGACGCAGAGCTTTTCATGTTCCCTGATGAGCGCTATGATGGAATCGCATTCCATGGAAAAACGGCGCGCATCCACGTATTCGCTTCCGAAGGAATACACGCTTGCAGCCTCGAACTCATCAGGTGTTATTATCGCAGCCTCTGTTTCCTGTTTATACTCTCTTTTGTCGGTATGCCTGTTAAATATGCACGATGCCTGAAGCACTGCAATTGGCATCTCAAAATTCTTATCCGAATATATCTGGCTTCCGTCAACTGCTCCAACTGCAACTCCGCAAAGTACAGAGTCCACCCACTCCATCGCTTCATGTCGGTTTTTCCAGTTATATTGAAAAGGATGGATGAGTTTTCCCTCTTCAAGGATTTTAGCTCCGCTGTACGAAGGGAGACGCCCGTTCATTGAAATATCAATACTCGTCCATTTTGCAAGTTCTTTCCTGTACTCCTCTGTTAATTCTGAGCGCTCAACATCGTACGATTTTATTGCGGCAAGCTTGGCATCAAACTGCAAAGAGATGTTTTTCAGGTCTATCATAAAGGGTTACGCCCCTTTATGACGTCCCGAGTCACGCCTCGGGAGGGCGTGTTGGGGTATGCTTTGCATACCCCTTCGTTTGATAAAACTTTCCTAAAGTTTTTCATAAAGGGTTACGCCCCTTTATGACATCCCGAGTCACGCCTCGGGAGGGTGTGTCCACGTATGGCTTCGCCATACGTGTGCGCGGTGTAAACTGACGCAACAGTTTTTGATAAAACTTTCTTAAAGTTTTTCATGAATAACCCTGCTTTCACCATTGATTTTTTCGATTTTCACAACATGTCCGTATTTCTCATTAAACGTGTCATCGTGGGATATAACAAAAATTTGTTTGAAGCCTTTGATGTTCATTATCTGCTCTGAGAGGTTCTCTCTTCGTATCTCATCCATGTTCTGCGTGGGTTCATCGAGAAACACGAAATCCGAGTTGGAAAGCATCTTGAGGAGCGCAAGTCGCAGAGCAAGCGCTGCCCCCATTTTCTCACCCCCGCTTAACTGCTGGAAATTTTTCTCCTCACCGCTCTCGGTAATTAATATCCCGTAGTCCTCGCTCCATCGCAATTCCTGTGAGAAGTCGTCCATGATAGCGCAGTAAAGACTGTTTGCCTCTTCGCTTATCTCACTTATCAGTTCAAGAACGATATGCTGCGCAGAATCCCGCAGTGTCTCGCGGATGAACTTTGCAAAATCCCCGAAGCGCTTCTCGTTTTCAAGCTTTGCCTCAAATTCGCCAATCTTTGTTAGATAGCTCATCATTTCAGCAATCTCTTTATCAAGCTTCAGGAACTGGCGGTCTTTTTCTTTTATTTCCACCTCAAAACCGCGAACTTTTGCCCCAAGCTCCACACATTCATGTTCGGCGCCCTCAAGCGCCTTTGCGCTAAAACCTAAAGCCATCCCGTCATATAGCTTTTGGGATTGCACAAGCCTATTATCATCCTCAACGATTGTTTTTCCAAGCTTCTCGCACTCATTCCTATATTCCACAGACTTTGCTGCAAGCGGCTGGTTCTGCACATATCTCTGGTATAGAGGTTCAAGTTCCGTTAGCTTTTTCTTCACCTCGCTTGCATCCATATCAAGAGAAAGGTATCTTTCAAGGGCAGTTTTAAGTAGAGATGCTTCGCTTTCTTTTTCAGAGATTTTTTCTATTTCCCCGGATATTTTTTCAATATCCTGCGCACCTTTTTTGGCAAGCAGTTCCAGAGCCTTCATTTTACTTCGCGGGTCGCCAAGAACATTTAATTCTGAATTCATGGCTTTCAGTGTATCTTCAGAAGCCCCAAGTCTTTTCTGTGCCTCTGCAAGCTGCTCCCTGAAATATGAAGAAAAATCCGCCACTGTGCTGCACCTGATCCCTTTTATCACAGGACAAAGGTTCTCAGTGCCTGCGATGCTCATCCTGCCTTTTATATCCTTAATCTCATTGAGCGCGACTGCATGTTCCCCTTTTACGTTTTCAAGCTTCTCTTCAAGCTCATCCTGCTTTTCCAATAGAGGTATGAGAGCCGTCTTTTCACATGCGTTCTTTTCTATCTCGGCTTTCAACGCCTCAAGACGCATGCGTTTTTCATTCAATCCTGCAAGCTCATTTTTAATCCCGTTTAACCTGTCCTTCAGCACATCACGTTCTTTTCGCATACCCTCAAGCTTTTCCTGTTTCTTTCTCTCTTCTTCGTATCTTTCTTTATCCGCCAAAAGTGCGGATACTATCTTCTGTGCTTCTTCGGATTTCTTAAGCTCGTCTTTTGACTTTTCAAGAAGCTGCTTCAATCCCTCTAGTTTTATGCGACCCTGTTTTATCTCATTTTCAAGCTTATCCATCGCATCCTTCTGCTTTTTGAGCGCATCCCGCCTGCCCTTAGCTACCTTCAGGGTCTCACTGCACTCTTTCAGGATTTTCTTTATGCTCTCAATGGTCTTTCCAAGTTCATCCCTCTCAATCTTTTTTTGCTCATAATTCTCTGTCCTGATGCGCAGCTCTCTGATGTCATTTTCTATGCTCCGTACGCTTTCATCTATCAGGATCATCGTGTTTCTGAGATTCTCGTAGGCATTCCTGTACTCGTCGACCTTGAGCATCTCATCAAATGTCTTTCTTCTCTTCGTTGGGGTATCCATGAATGCTGCCGTAAGCATGCCCTGCGGCACTCCAATCGTGTTTTCAAAAATCCGCGGCAATTCATCTTCAGTGGATACAGGGAATATGCTGCTGATGAGCCAGGAGAGAACGTCTTTTTTGCCTGTGATATGGAGATTCTCTCCCCGGACACTGTATTCGCCACCAAGTTTTCTTGTAAGTATGTAAGTCAAATTATTTGCGAGAACTTCAACAGAAACCATACCTGATTTTTCCCCGCGGCGCAGGAAGTCTGCATCTTTGTAGGGCAGGTAGTCAAACAGGACGTATCCTATTGCTTCGAGGATGGTAGTTTTCCCGTGCCCGTTCTGGCCGCTGATGCCGTTTATGCCTTCTTTGAACTCGATGGTTGCATGACGGTAGGATTTGATGTTCTTTAATTCCACGGATTTGATAAGCATTCATTCCCCCATGCGTGAAAGTAAGGTCTGTTGAGGATTTTCCATCTTATCTGTCCTGATATTATTTTCTGAGACATCGCTTTTTATTTTCGCAAAGCTCCATCTCAATTCTTTAAGGACTGAGTTCGCTTCGATATTCGCAGCAGCCATTTTTTTCACTTCGACCATTATCTTTACGACATCATCCACATTATCCCTGTACCTCCCGTCAAGTTTTATCCGGTCTGAGAATACACGAAGCTCTATCTGCTCGCGCGTAAGCCCCCGCACGTCCCCTTCTTTGATGGTGTATGGTGAATTTGTTCGCTGGAGCTTGACCTCCGACCACAGGGGTTTAAATTGTTCGATAAGCATATTCCTGATGCGATCCAGGTTCACATCGGATTTCGGGAAGTTCATCTCTCCATAGAGCATAAGTTCGATAAGCGGTGCCTTATCTGATTGGACTGTAGTTTCTCTTTCGATTTTAGCGTTGATTTTCGAATAAAGGTCTTCGAGAGTGGCGATATCGCTCATGTCAAGCCTGATGCGCCTGACGGGACGGGTAATGGGGGATATGAGTTTTGCACCATTATCCCGGATATGATAGAACCCCTTTGGCATATCATACTCGTTCAAGGACATCATTTCAACGCTGCCCGGGTTGAAAACCCATCCATCAAGTTCATATTTCGTATGATAATGCCCGAGCGCAAGGTAATCTACCACTTCTTTTAAGGGCAGGAGCGAATTATATGGTACCTCCCCGGCAACCTCCTGTTTTATCTGCCCTTCCATGCCAAAATGCATCATCAGGATGGTATATTTTTCTCCATTCGCAGCATTTATTTTCTTTATCTCCTCTGCTACCTGTGGAATTACAGAAACAGTGGATGAGCCAAGGTATTTCACCCCGAAGATGCGGAAATTATCCAGCTCCACGAAGTCGCCCATCAGTTTCACACCATTGGCTTCTTTCAGCCTTATGAGTTTGAGCAAACCCTGGGAGTTGAGTATCTCAAGCCAGCTTTTGCCGTCCTGGTAGAGAGCGAGGTCATGGTTTCCCTCAATGGCATACACCTGAGTGGAAGGGCTTTTCTCCCTGAGTTCTGAAAGCACCTTATACGCCTGTTCATACGTGGGCGCGTTTATGTTCCTTTTATGGAAGAGGTCGCCTGAGATGAGGATGAATTCGACCTTGTGGTCGATGGCGTATTGTATGACATATTGGAAGGCGCGGGCGTAGTCCTTGAAGCGCTCGAGGAGACCGTACTGCGCATAGCCGAGGTGGAAGTCGCTCGCGTGCAGGAAGTTCATAGGGATACATAAGAGTTCTATGGGTTAAAAATGGTTGTGTGAGCAAGGTGAAACTAATCATGAATCTAAAGATTCATGGATAAATAATGAAAAATAAAAGCTATCATACCGACTTATTCGTGTTGCGGTATAAGCAGAGAAAACCAACGAACACTTACATCATGCCAGGAGGCATTCCTCCCATACCGCACGGAGCGCCCCCTGGACCGCACGCCCCGCCTTCGGTACCTCCAGTGGCGGCAAGCACATCATCGATCCTCAGGATCATTATTGCAGTCTCGGTGGCTGAGTTCACAGCCTGCGTCTTCACGCGCAGGGGCTCAATAACCCCGTTCTTCCACATATCCTCGACCTTTCCGGTGAACACGTTCAGCCCGGCATCCTTCCTTCCTTTCTCGTGCTGGCTTCGAAGCTCAACAAGCATATCAATCGGGTCAAGCCCTGCATTCTCAGCAAGAGTTCTTGGAATGACCTCAAGAGCTTCTGCAAACTTCGAAACCGCCATCTGCTCCCTGCCTTTCATCCCCGAAGCATAGTCCTTCAATCTCAAGGCAAGCTCAATCTCAGGCGAACCTGCGCCCGCAACCAGTTTCTCATCCTCTATCGCCACGCCAACAACTCGCAATGCATCTTCAAGAGCCCGCTCCGTGCTGTCCACGACATGCTCCGTGCCGCCGTGGATTATGATGGATACAGCCCTTGGATTGCTGCATTCTGTGATGAAAAGCATCTTGTCCTCGCCGTGCCCCTTCAGCTCTACTAGTCCAGCGCTCCCCAGGTCGGATGCGTCAAAATCATCAACGCTTGTTATGAGATTTGCCCCGATAGCCCTGGCAACTTTCTCCATGTCCTTTTTCTCGACGCGTTCAACTGCAAAAATATTCGCTTTTGCCAGGAAATGCTGGGCAATATCCTCTATGCCGAGCTGGCAGAGCACAACGTTTGCCCCTGAAGCTGCGATTCGATTCACGATATCGTGAACGATCTGCTCTTCCTGGTCAAGATATCTGGTAAGCTCGCCGGGTGTTGAAATCTTAATCTCGGCTTCAAGCTCCATCTTGCTAAATTCTATGGGACGAGTGATGAGTGCAATCCTTGCATCCTTCACCTTGTTTGGCATATTGTGGTGTGCTTTATTCTTATCAAGAACAACGCCTTTTATAAGCTCGCTGTCGTCCACGCTTTTTCCCACTTTTTTCTCGATTTTTATATTATCGATATCCACCACTTTTTTTCCGTCTTCCTCATCCACTATGGATTTTATCGCTGCTACTGCAATTTCTGCAAGTTTTCCTTTTGCGCCCTCGGTCCCCTTCCCTGTCATTGCTGTTTTTGCAATATTAAGAAGCGCCTCCTCGTCATTCTCTGAAATTTTGTGGGTTATATCCTTCAGTATTTCAGCAGCCTTCTCTGCAGCCGCTCTGTAGCCTGTGGCAATGATTGTGGGATGCACGCCCTGTTCCAGCAGCTCCCCTGCGCGCTCAAGCAATTCCCCGGTGAGCACGGCAGCAGTTGTGGTGCCGTCCCCTACTTCATCGTCCTGGGTCTTGGCTACCTCAACAAGCATTTTTGCAGCCGGATGTTCGATGTCCATCTCCCTGAGGATGGTAACGCCGTCGTTTGTGATTGTAACATCCCCGCCGCTTACAAGCATCTTGTCCATGCCCTTTGGTCCCAGCGTTGTCCTCACAGCATCGGCTACGGCTTTTGCTGCCATGATGTTGCTGTTCCTGGCTTCCTGTCCGCGCGTTCTCTCAGTGCCTTCTCTCAAAATTATAATAGGCTGTCCGCCAAGTTGTGCTGCCATGATTATCGTTCTCCTTGTATTGTCATATGTAGTCTGATTTTAAGTACCCGACGAATTATATAAACCGTATAGAATTATACAGATATCGGGATGCCGTTGTGGCAAAACAATGTTTGATGTTCTATATAAGAATAACGGTTGAAGTTCTGGTGAATCTTCGGCGGTCAGTGTAAATTAATTTTGGTGAATCGTGGCTTCCTGCAAGGATAGACAAAAACTATTAATCTTCTCGCACTATTTAGCGAGACAATGAAAAAAGTAGTACTTGCATATTCGGGCGGGCTTGACACCTCGGTGTGCATACCCCTCCTGAAAGAACATTACGGCTGCGATTATGCCATCACGGTGACCGTGGATGTGGGACAGCCGACAAAAGAGATCCAGCAGGCGCAGAACAAAGCAGAAAAAATAAGCGACAAACATTACACCATAGACGCCAAGGAGGAGTTTGTAAAGGATTACATCTTCCCACTTATCAAAGCCAATGGCAGCTACGAAGGCTATGTTCTGGGCACGTCGATAGCCCGCCCCCTTATAGCGAAGAAAGTCGTGGAGATCGCACATAAAGAAAAAGCTCACGCCCTTGCGCATGGATGCACGGGCAAAGGCAACGACCAGTTGCGATTCGAAGCCGTGTTCAGGAGCACCGACCTCGAGGTCATAGCTCCCATGAGGGACATGAACCTCACCCGCGAGTGGGAGATGGATTATGCCAAGAAGCACGGGATACCTGTGGCAGCCACGAAATCAAAACCGTGGAGCGTGGATGAGAATATATGGAGCCGCAGCATCGAGGGCGGTCGTCTTGAGGAGCCTGATTTCATCCCTCCTGAGGAGATATTTGAATGGACTGTAGCGCCTGAAAAAGCGCCGGACGCAGAGAATATTGACGTCGGGTTTGAATGCGGCGTGCCTGTATCCCTGGATGGCAAAAAGCTGGAGGGCGTTTCGTTGATCCAGAAACTCAACAGAATAGGCGGTTCACACGGCGTGGGACGCACGGATATGATGGAGGACAGGGTGCTGGGCTTGAAGGCAAGGGAGAACTATGAGCATCCGGCTGCCACGGTACTATTAACAGCGCACAAAGACCTTGAAAAACTTGTGCTTACCAGAGAGGAACTTAGATTCAAGTCCGTCGTGGATGAAACGTGGAGCGAGCTTGCATATAAAGGGCTTGTGGATGAGCCCCTGTATTCTGATTTGAATGCTTTTATTGACAGGACACAGGAAAGAGTGACAGGAAACGTGAAGGTCAGGCTCTACAAAGGCAGCGCGAAGGTGGTTGCGAGGGATTCGCCGTTTGCTCTGTATTCTGCCGACCTCTCGTCGTTCGACAGCAAGACGATAGACCAGAAGGATGCCGAGGGGGTCTGTAAGTACCACGGCTTCCAGGCGCGGATGTTCAGGAAGTTGTGCTAAAAAATGAGCTCGCTACCGATTTAAAATAACAAAAACAAAGCAAAAATGATAATGCTTATAAATAAAGCTTCCGCTATAAAATTCCTTCTGCCTTTTCCAATGCTCTCATTGCCTCAGCCAGCAAGGGCACTATAGAAGCTTAAGGGAATGACAGGGCATTCAATGAGAGGAAGCCAGCAGGGATGGGATAATAGAGCTTTAATACCTTCTCTTTTTTTAGGAACATTAATAAAGAATTACTTTTATCAATAGGTTATGATGAATATTATGAAATTAAATCGTATTGGAATAATTATAATGGTTTTGGTATCTGTTATCGCAATGGGATGTATAACATCTCAATCGAGTTCATCAAATCCTAAATCGGCTGTTGCAACTCAAAACATAATCATCAGTTATTCAGCTAAAAAGGTTAATACGATTGGGCAATATGGAGAAGCTAATTCAGGCATGGTATTTTTAGTTATCACAATGAACATAGAAAATCATGGATATGAGAAGTTCCACGTAAGTCCATCCACTTTTGACCTTATAGCTAACAATATAAAATATGTTGAATCTGGAAGTTATCAATTGGATGATGTATTGGCTAGAGTTGATATACCCGATGGTGGCTCTATAAATGGAAGTGTTGCATTCAATGTACCTTCAAATATCGGAAGTTATCAACTTCAATATGGCGGTGCAGGGGATTATAACATTATCTATAAAATTACTTGAGTTATGGAACATTTGCCATTCACAGACCGCCTCTTACTTTTCAAAGGACAGGGTATCTATCAGATAGAGAGGATGCCTAAAACCTTTTTTCTTGGTAAATGCAATGCTCGTAATGGTTCTTCAGCATTCTCTAAATATCTTTACTGTTTCAATTAATAAAGGCGCTATTTTATTCCGTTTCGCAGTAAGCCTGTATCTAACCCTTTTTCCTTTATCGTCATTGGTTATTGTAGCTTCAATAATCCCCAATTTTTCAAGCGATATGGGCCCGCTGCGATTTGAACGCAGGACCTCTCGGTTATCAGCCGAGCGCTCCACCTGGCTAAGCTACGGGCCCGAAACTTTTGCCAATATAACCCCATCTAATTTAAATCTTGTCTTTAACTATAGTTAAGAACCAATTTTCGATACTTATTTTATGAAACACTTTTGCGTTCTTGGTGTTCTTCGCGGTGCTTGATTTTATTCACCGAGAGCGCAAAGGTCGCAAAGATAAGTTTAAAATGTTTAGTTTTTAACTATAATTTATAGTTGCGCCGCCGCAAACAGACCCAGGCGCGGGTCGGAGCTTTAATTCGGAAAGAATATGTATTACAATAAGCCATTACAATACGATGGTAAAGCCGCAAGATACATTTAAATGCTATCTGGTAAGCTGGGATGAAGCTTACACGCTGGCAAAAAATTTAGCACATAAGATCAAAAAATCAGGATTTAAGCCTGACCTTGTAATAGGGATAGCCAGGGGAGGACTTGTGCCGGCGCGCGTAGTGTGTGATTTTCTTCTCAAAAAAGACCTTGCAGCTATAAAAGTCGAGCACTGGGGAATCGCAGCCATGCTTGGAAAAGCCGAAATAAAGTTCCCTCTTCCAATAGACATAAAAGGTGAGAAGATACTTATTGTGGATGACGTTGCAGATAGCGGGGATACCTTTTCTGTGGTTATGGATTACATAAAGGAAAAGAACCCATCGGAGGTTAAAACCGCTGTTCTGCACTACAAAACCTGTTCAACCTGCGTTCCTGATTACTGGGCAGAAAAGCAGGATGGCTGGAAGTGGATAATATATCCATGGGCTGTCTATGAAGACCTGACTGGTTTTATTGGAAGGGTGTCAACCAGTTCCATGGTGCCTGAGGATATTAGAAGGGCTCTGAAGAACAATTTCGGTATAAAAATTTCAAGGAAAGACCTTATGGAAATTTTAAATGATATGCAGGCGCAAGGAAAGTAAGGAAGACTGCAAAACTGAATTTTTCCCGTTAATTCGCTATAAATCAATAAAGGAGGCAAAAATGGAGCACAATGGACCGCAAACAGGCGTTGAAAAACTTGTAGGGCAGGCGGTGAGATTAATTGATCTTGGGGACTATCAAGAGGGCTCGGTGGTGAGCCGAACCATAATAGACAAAAAGACGGGGACGGTGACTTTTTTTGCTTTTGATGAGGGGCAGGGGTTAAGCGAACATACAGCGCCCTTTGACGCCATTGTTTATCTTCTTGAAGGTGAAGCTGAAATCGTCATCTCGGGGAGACCCCTTCGCTTGAAGGAAGGCGAGACGATTATAATGCCTGCCCATCAACCGCATTCATTAAGAGCGGTAAGGAAATTTAAGATGATCCTGACAATGATACGCTCTTGATGTATTGCAAAGCAGGCAGGTTGATATGAAACTGTTACTACGAGAGTAGGAATATACATTGCGCATCCTATGAAGCCAATTCACTTCCCAGATTTTCCTTTCCTCGCATGGCTGAGACAATAATTGCAGGCACGGTGATTATGGAAGACACAATAAATGCCCCGGTTATACCGCCTGTGAAAGCCTCCTGTACAGCTACAGGCATGTTCGCTCCGCCAACAACGAACATATCCATCATCTGTGCAAGAGAGATTGTTCCCATGATAAGCGGGAAAGCTATCCCCATGCTCAGCACCATGCCGGCGCTGTTGAAAAATGCCCTCATGGATGAGGCTACGCCGCGCCGCTGTGGGGATACTGACGACATAATGGCGCTGGTATTCGGGGGCTGGAACAATCCTGAACCGAAGCTGTTGATGAACATCCACGCAGCAAGTATCCAGTAAGGCGTATTGTAGTGCATCGTCGCAAGACCCAGCAAACCCACGAGAGATATAGCCAGACCAACTGTGCTGATGATCCTGGAACCATATTTATCTGAAAGTACGCCGCCTATCGGACCTGTTATTGCAAGACCGATAGCAAGGGGCGTGATGAGTATGCTTGCCATAAGCGGGTCATAGCCCCTCGGCCCCTGGAAGAAAAGGATGAGGAGAATCATTACCGCTCCCCTGGCTATGGAATTCAATAGGGCGCTTAGCTGCCCGTAGGAGAAGATTCTTATTTTGAACAGGTTCAGATCCATCAATGGATATATCGCTCGCTTTTCAACGCGCAGGAAGGCGGCAAAACTAACGATAGCGATAATAAGCGACAGAAGCATTGGAAAGGATGTCAAGCCGAGAATAAACCCTGCCGTGAGATATATCATGGTCGTGATGAAGGCAATCGTGAATAAGACCATTCCCTTAAGATCGAATTTTTCTCCTTTCGGCAGCTCTGCCACATCTTTCAATTTCAAATGCGCCCAAACCGTAGTAACGATACCAATTGGAACATTAAAAAAGAAAATCAGCCGCCAGTCTATCAACGTAAGGACACCACCCAGTATCGGGCCCACAACGAATGCTGCAGCCATGATCATGCTGAGGATCCCCATTGCTTTTCCCAGTTCATTCCGCCTGAAAGCATCGGTGACTATGATGGTGCCGTTGGATACAAGCATTGATCCTCCCACAGCCTGCAATACCCTGAAAGCGATAAGCTGGTTTATGTCAGCGGCAAAACCGCAAAGTAATGACCCGATCGTGAAAACTGCCAATCCATAGACGTAGAGTTTCTTGCGCCCGTAAATATCTGCAAGCCTGCCCCAGGCAGGTGCGAGTATCGTGAGGAGAAGAGAATAACTTATCAGTACCCACATTATCCCGAAGAGGTCTGTCTTCAGTTTCACCATCATAGTGGGAAGGGCGATTATCAGGGTGCTGGCATTGAGGATCCCGACAAGCATCCCGAGAGAGGTTACGGAAAGGGCGGTCCATTTATAGCCTTCCGGAATTTTTTTGTCAATGTTAGAGCTCATAGTAATTCTTATAAAAGTTGAAGGCTTGTTTAATAATTCTCGTATATTTAAGATTATGTGCGAATAAACCGCATCAAAAGAGACAAGAGATAAGGATAATACAAAAGAATGCAACGTAGGTGAAACCTAAGAAAAATATGATTGAAAAAGATGTTATCATCATTGGAGCAGGTGCATCGGGCATGATATGCGCCATCGAATCCGGAAAAAGAGGTCGCTCGGTTCTCGTTCTTGACCACGCCAAAAAATTCGGAAACAAAATCCGTATTTCCGGTGGCGGAAGCTGTAATTTTACCAATATCAACATAAGCCCCACTAATTATTTATCAAGTAATCCTCATTTCTGCAAATCCGCGCTTTCCCGTTTTACACCTCATGATATTATTGCCCTGCTTGAAAAACATGGCATAAAATATGAAGAAAGAGAACAGGGGCAATTATTCTGCGCAAAAAGCGGAGAGGAAATAATTCGAATGCTTGAGAAGGAAAGTAACGATGCTGGTGTAAACATAATTTTAAACTGCCAGATTCTGGACGTTAAAAAAGCAGAATCTTATATAGTATCGACTGATCATGGAATTTTTGAGTCTGAGTCGCTTGTTATTGCTACCGGGGGATTGTCTTATCCCCAGTCAGGAGCTTCAGGTATAGGGTACATGATAGCAAAGCAGTTCGGTATTAAAGTTGTGGAGCTAAAACCTGCGCTTGTTCCTTTGGTTTTTTCCCAAAAAGACGTGAAAATATTTGGCGAATTAAGCGGTATTTCAATTGACGTCGCTGTCAAATGCAAGCATATGGAGTTTCGTGGAAGCATCCTCTTTACTCACGGCGGACTTAGCGGTCCTGCAATACTCCAGATTTCTTCATACTGGAAGGAGGGTAATACTATTGTTATTGATCTATTGCCTGAAATTGATATATACGGTATTTTCATTGCAAAACAGCAAAGCAAGAGTAAAATCGAGATGCATAACTTGCTTTCGCAGTATCTGCCCTCGCGCTTTGCGAAGATCTGGTGCTTATTGAGTTTCCAGTCAAAACCACTCAACCAATATACTGAAAAGGAACTCAGGAACATCGCTCATCAGGTTCATAACTGGGAGATTAAACCGAAATCTACCGAAGGTTTCAAAACTGCCGAGGTCACACTTGGTGGAATTGATACGAATGAACTCTCATCCAAAACAATGGAATCAAGAAGGGTCAAAGGTCTCTATTTTACGGGTGAGGTTATCGATGTGACAGGGCAGCTTGGAGGATACAATTTACAGTGGGCGTGGGCTTCTGGTTTTGTAGCGGGACAGTATGCGTGACGGGTCTGCAATTCAAGATTGACCGGAAGAGGATATGAACCTCAAATCAATTTGTGAAGCGGTGCTTAGAAGGAACATCTTGCCGCCAGAGTGGAGGCTGAGGCTGGATGGGACGTGTCTTGCATAAGCTTAATATAAGAACAGGATTAAACATGACAATCATGATATTACGGAGGTGAAAAAACATGTGCAGTGTCGGCGGCGAAATATACGATTTCGATATTAAAGAACTGGATGCAGATGCTAAATATTACAAGTGCGGAGATTGCAATAACGAGTTCAAGGGCTTTGGACATAAATTAAGATGCCCCTCCTGTCATTCGGCAAACGTGAGCCTGTGTGCTGAAGAATAATGATCCCACTCAATAATGATGAGATGCTTCTTTTGCGGGGAAAAGAAGGCACCCTGGGTATAGTCAAAGTAGGGGAGAAAAACCAATTTTTCCTGGAAACTGAGAAGGAGGAGATACTCCTGGCGCTGGAACCCGACGACCTGCTTGTAGCCTCTGGATTCGGGGCTGATAAAACAACCATAAACGGATTAAAGTGCGTGCTTTATATGATTCGTGAAGTGGGTTCGCCTTTCATCGTCCTGCCAAAAAAACATCCTGCATCAAAGCGCCTGAAGATTGTGGTTTCTGCCGGCGACAGGACACGGATCAGCTGCAGCATAATTCCAGGGACGCATCCTGAACAGGATATATTATGCGGCAGCGATGAATTTGACGGCATTGAAATTTCGGGGGTACAAGGAGGGGTGGAGTTCAGTGACCTAAGAGGCGGGAGGATTGAACGTATTCCTTTTGAGATTTAACCACTGCCTGCCGCAATGCCTCGATAAAAGGCGGTGCGCCCACGAACGCTTGTTTTCCGTTAGAGGGGCTTAGTCGCTCTTCTGCCGTTTCATCAATTCTTCAAGTTTTTTCCTTCTTATCAGGGCAAGCTCGTCGTCTTCTGTCATGTTATCCACTTTTTATCAGGAATATCCCGATAGCAATGCATATCAATCCTGCGGGCATCCCAAAAAGTACAGAATAGATAAATATCATTGCACTTGCCATTAAAGCACCGGTGGAATTCGCTGATTTTACAACGAATAGAAAAGAAACCGGAAAAGCAATAAATTCCATCCCGATTCCGATGAAAGTCCAGCCTAATACTCTCTTTATATCAGCAAGGCGGTTCAACCTTCGTGCAATCACAGGCGCTATCACAAGCAACGAGAGAACGAAAATAAAATACGGTACGCTCTTTTGAACCGGCAAGGAAAAACGAGAGGAAAAAGGCGCAGATATAAGAACAAGAATAACAATTAACCCGCATGCGAGTACAATCCCGCTTCCCATCGATAGGATTGATTTTCGTGTAATGTTCATTTCAATCTTTCTTTATATGTACATCCATCTGGTTAAATGGTATCTCGATACCTTCCTTCTTGAATCGGGTGAACATCTCCCTGAAAATCCAGTCCAGGACAGGATGCCTGTCGTCGTAATGTCCAATCCATACAAGAAGCTCGAAATTCTGTGAGGAATTGGCATATTCTGTAAAACGGACAAGAGGTTTTGGGTGTTTCAGGACAAGTGGTGTTCTATTTGCTATGTCAAGCAGGAGCTCATCCACTTTCCTGGGGTCTGTCCCATAAGCCACACTAATCGGGATTTTAACCCGCGTCGTGGTATCAGGGAATGCATAATTGATTATCTGCTCGTTAATCACCCTGGAATTGGGGATTGTTATAATGGTATTATTAAGCGTTTTTATCTTGGTGTATCTGGGTTTTATGTCATAGACATCGCCATAAACACTTCCCATCTCCACCCTGTCTCCTACCTTGTAGAGCTGGTCAAGGGTGATAGTAACGCCTCCGAACACATTTGAAAGCAAATTCTGCGCAGCGAGGGCGATCGCAAGACCCGCGATTCCCATGCCAGTTATGAGAGGTGTTATCTGCACTCCAACCGCGTCAAGGGCGATCAGAATACCAAGAAACCAGATGATGTACATTGCAGACATGTCGGCAAGGGCTACAAGCCTTTCATCCACATGCCCGTCTGTCCTGGCTGCCAATTCGTAACCGTATTCTCTTATGAATCCTTTTGCAAGTGTGGCAACAGTCCATGTCCCGAAAATAGTGAGAATAAAGTGCCTGTACTTGTATCCTGCATCAAATTTATCTATCCAATCTCCAAGATACGGTGTCTGATGAATCGCATAGTATATGCCTGCAACAATAACCAATATGTAAAGGGGTCTTCCGATGGCATGTAAAATAATATCGTCAATTTTAGTGCCGGTCTTTTCAGCTTTTTTTGTTAATATCCTTAAAATCAGATTTATAACATTGGCTATGATGAAACTTATCGCCAGAGTAACAACCGGCAAAAGAAAAGGTGGGATTTGCATTGTATTGCCTTGATGAATGGATTATCTAAAATATCTTTCTATGAAATATCACAAATTACTTATATGTTATCATCTTTGTGAAGGTGTGATTACAATGAAAAAATTCTTAATTCTTTTACTCGCAGCCGCGGTATTGTTCAGCGGCTGTCTGGCGCAGAAAACAGTGAAAACCGAAGTGAAAAACGGTGATAATATTTCTGTTGATTACATAGGAAGTCTGCCTGACGGGAAGGTCTTCGATACTTCGAATGAGAAGGTAGCAATAGAAAATAATGTGTTCGCTCAAGGCAGGATATATAAACCGCTTAATTTCACAGTAGGGAAAGGGAAGGTTATCAAAGGACTTGATGAAGGTGTAGTGGGAATGAAGATCGGCGAGTCAAGAACTTTAAGGATTCCGCCAGAAAAAGCATACGGTTTAATTAATCCTGTGTTGATGCAGATAATACCAGTAATAGAAAATATATCAGCGACACAAGTGTTACCAAAGGTTTTAGAAGTTCCCCGTAACCAGTTTGAGAGCACATTAGGTCCAAACCACAACATCGGCGAAATCGTCACAATCCCTGGGACGAATATTAATATGACAATCCTGAATATTACTTCCAATGTGTCGGTATCCTATAATCTTAAATTAGGAGATAATATTTGGCAATCAAGAGCGCCGTGGAATGAGACCGTAATAAAAATTGACGAAAAAAACATTACAATAAAAGCTAATGTTAGCAAGAACGAAATCATTCAGTTACAGGGTGCTCCGTGGAACACCACAGTGGTTGGTTTGAATAACGTGAATATCACGCTGAGACATAATCCCATTCCAGATACTGTGATTACAACCCAAAACATGTTTGGACAGATGATTCCGATGAAGGTCAGTTTCAATGAAACGTCCATAATAATGGATCAGAATCCTGAATTTGCGGGGAAGACATTGATTTTCAATGTGACCCTGAAGTCCATACAATAGCATGATGCAGAAGGAAGAAAAGGTGGTTGTAGTACTGATGGTTATGGCAGTACTTTCACTTATTATCGGTTATTTTGGTTTTGCAACGCAAACTCTTGCTTATTCGTCTGATTCAAAGCCCGGGGAACGCGTGTATGTGGAAGGAACGATACTTTCCAAACAGATGACGAAAACCGGTGAGAATCTCATCCTCAAGCTCTCAAATCTCAATATCAATGTTTTTATATCGAGGGATAAAGGAGCGAAGGACGTGTATAATGCTGTAAAAGCCGGGGACAGTGTAAGGATAACTGGCAAAGTTGATGTGTTTAATAATGAGAGAGAAATTAAAGTCGAGAGCGCAAAGGGTGTAGTTCGGCTATAATTCCATCAGATTTTTATCCTTCACATTCATAATTGGTGCTATGGTCATCAAAACCGAAGCTCTCAGCAAAAAATACGGGAAACTAACAGCGGTAGACAACCTAAACCTGCATGTGGAAGAGGGTGAGATCTTCGGGCTCCTCGGTCCGAACGGTGCAGGCAAGACAACCCTTATTTCAATGCTCTGCACTATTTTAAAGCCCACATCGGGCAAGGCGTGGGTTAACGGTTTTGATATTGTCAGGGAATCCTCGAAAGTCAGGAAATCCATAGGCATAGTATTCCAGCAGCCGAGTGTGGACGACCTTCTCACGGGACGGGAGAATCTTTCCATGCACAATCTGCTTTTCGGGGTGCCGAAGAGGATAAGAAAGCAGCGCATAGCTGAGGTATTGTCCCTTGTAAATCTTGAGAAACGCGCAGATGACCTTGTCAATACATATTCAGGCGGCATGCGGAGGCGTCTTGAACTGGCGCGCGGGATAATGCACCACCCAAAAATCCTTTTCCTCGATGAACCCACACTGGGTCTTGACCCGCAGACAAGGGAACATATCTGGGAATATATCCAGGATCTGGCTAAAAAGGAGCGCATGACTGTCATGCTCACGACACACTACATGGAGGAGGCGGAACAGCTATGCGGCAGAGTTGCGATAATCGATTACGGGAAGATAGTAGTGCTTGATTCGCCGGAGGCGCTCAAGAACCAGATAGTGGGGGACATGGTGAAACTTAAACAGAAGAATCCTGATATCGAAAAAATCAAAAAGCTTGATTATGTAAGAAACCTTCAGGAAAAAGATGGTTTGCTCCATCTTTCGATCAAGGATGCAAGCAAACATCTTCAGGACCTTCTCACCCACACTGGCCCCATAGATTTTGTGGAAGTAAGAAGCGGGACGCTCAACGATGTGTTCCTGCACTACACAGGCAGGGAGATACGCGAAGGTGAAGCAGAAGGAGGTTTCTGGGAAAGGGTGATGAAAAGATGAGTCAGCTTATGAATGAATTTGAAGGAATGTACGCAGTCTGGCTTCGTGAGGCTAAGATCTATGTCAGGGAGAAGGAACGGCTCGTATCTTCAGCGGTCTCACCGCTTCTCTGGATATTCGGTTTCGGAACGGGTATAGGGGCGAACCTGAAATCTATCGAGGGGTTACCTTACCAGGTTTTTATCTATCCCGGGATAGTGGTCATGGCGGTATTGTTCACATCACTGTTCTACGGGATATACATAATCTGGGACCGGAAGCTTGATTTTCTAAAAGAAGTGCTGGTAGCGCCTGTTTCAAGAGCCAGCGTGTTCGCGGGAAAGGTTCTCGGCGGAGCAACAGATGCAATGGTGCAGGTCGTATTTCTTCTGATAATCGGTCTTTTAATAAGTATCCCATTGACGCCAATCAAAATCATTGAAGCGTTTCTCATGCTCCTTTTAATCTCCGTTGCAATGGTAAGCATTGGACTGGTGATAGGGGCGAACCTGCAGAGTCCCGAAGGCTTTGGGCTTGTGATTAACTTTGTCATGTGGCCCATGTTTTTCTTCAGCAACGCCCTGTTTACACTGGAAAATACACCCCCATGGCTTAGCACGCTGATAAAATACAATCCTTTAACGTATGGGGTGGATGCAGTGCGCGGCATTATCCTTGGTATCAATCATTTTCCATTCTATCTTGACATCGCAGTAATGATGGTTTTTTCAGCTATTATGATGATCCTTGGAGTGTTGAGTTTCAGGAGGATGTAACCACGCTCAAGCTTTTTAATACCCTTACCAGAAAAAAAGAAAAATTCCAGCCTCTTGGGGATGTTGTAGGAATATACACATGCGGTCCTTCGGTTTACCAATATGCGCACATCGGGAATTTCAGGACTTTCATATTCGAGGATGTGCTTGTGAGGTACTTGAGATTCAGAGGCTATAGAGTAAAGCGGGTGATGAATTTAACTGATATCGAGGATAAAGCCATAGAAACTGCCAAAAAGGAAGGAAAGGCGCTTCGGGATTTGACCGAATATTATTCAAAGGTATTTTTTGAGGATATGGAAACATTAAATTTATTGCCGGCTGATGTTTTTCCAAAACCTACAGAACATGTACAGGAGATCGTTGGGATAATAAAGAAACTCATGGAGAATGGCTATGCCTATAGCGGATATGACGGCTCTGTATACTACGATGTCTCAAAATTCAAAGGCTGGGGAAAGCTCTCGCATTTGAAGCTCAGGAGGGGGGAGAAAAAAATAAAACGCGATGAATGGGGTGAGTCTACATCTATAATCTCGGATTTTGCCCTCTGGAAATCATACGAGAAGGAGGATGGGGAGGTTTTCTGGGAAACAGAGCTTGGAAAAGGAAGACCCGGCTGGCATATAGAGTGTTCAGCCATGTGTTCCAAGCATCTTGGCACGCATTTTGATATACATGCCGGAGGAGTGGATAATATTTTTCCGCATCATGAGAACGTTATAGCCCAGAATTTCGGTGCATTCGGAGAAAACCCATCAAAATACTGGCTCCACATCAGGCATCTTATGGTTAATGGAAAGAAGATGTCAAAATCAGCAGGCAATTTCTACACGTTACGAGAGCTTCTTGAAATGGGATTTGAGCCGATGGCGATAAAGTACCTGCTCCTTTCTATAAGTTACAGGAGACGGCTGAATTTCACATTCGAGGGGCTTGTGGGGGCCGGGAGAAAACTTGAAAAGCTTCGCAGCACCATTGAAAGACTTGGGAAAGCTAATGGTGAGGATGATGCTGGGAAAATAGCAAGCAAAGTCATGAAAAAATTTGAGCAGGCTTTGGATGATAACCTTAACACGGGAAAGGCGTTAAAAGTGATGGAAGAGTTTACGGATGATGTCAGCAGGATGAATCCAGACAAAAAATCATCGGAAAAGATTCTTGAAACTTTCAGGAGCTTTGATTCGGTACTTGGATTGAGATTGTTCACTTCCTGATGATCTGCATCTCTCTCTTTTTCGGCTGCAACTGGACAAGCAGCGCCCTGAGCTTGGCATCATCTATCTTGGTCTGAAGCCTCCCGCTCTGTGCAAGCGCTATTAACTGCGCCTCCACGCTCTCCACAAGCTCGGGTCTGGTCATCCTAAGCGTACTTAGCCGCTCCCTCGCCTCAGGCGTGAGTATCTGGCGCAGTATTGCCTGCTTCTTTGCCTCATACTCGGCGCGAGCCTGTTCCTGCTGGACTGCCTGTGCCTGCGCGCCGTACTGCTGCTGCTGCAACTGTTCAAGCTTACGTCTTTTTATCTCTTCGAGTTCCTCATCCATGTTCCTCAGCCCCCATCAATTAAATTCGGGGTTCCAGGTCTTATCTAATATTTGGCAACAGCCGGATTGGATTTGACAAGCTCTGATTTAACCTCATTTGCTGTATTATCCAAAAACGACTGCCCGTCCTTAGAAATTATCCTGCCTGTTTTTTGGGTTTTCACAAACCCGGCTTTTTCAAGCTGCTGCAGTGCCTCTCTTGCAACGGAGCCGCTCCCTTTTGAAAAGTGGATGGGCTTTACTCCATTCCTGTGCCGCCCGCCGTAGAAGCTCCGCAGGCGAGAGACCCCGACAGGACCATCTATATAGATGCGTCTTAATATCGAAGCGCATCTGATAAACCACCAGTCGGAGTTATCCGGGGAAAGTTCTTTATGAGCGCCAGTTTTGGCAAAACGTGCCCACTCGGGGGGCTTGGCTTTCTGGTCATTTTTTAATTTCTGTGCTGCCTTATTTATAAGCATCTCGGCAGGCACATCATATACTGTTGTCAATGTTGATCCTCCATAAAATTATCACTAAGGAGGTCTTTAGTATTTGTCGGATAGTATTTACCTTTTTCGGCGAAATACTGCAGTATTTCCCCTGACCTCAATAAGTTCCGAATCTGTAAGGTTTGCAAGTTTTTCTGAAAGCTCATGTTTCCCAATTTCAATAATGGCGGTTTTGAGGAATTTTACTTTCACCATCTCCTTAATCTTCAACTGGTTTTTTAGCTCTTCAACCACAGGCTCTATGCCTGATTTACCGACATGAATAGTAGCGTCAAGAGAAGTACCCTCTGCCTTGCTTTTTTGTTTGTTCATGCCAATATATCTTTGAGCTTTTTTGCCGATTTTTCAAGTTCCAGAAGGATTAAACCCAGTCCAGTATCCTGACTTGCAAGAAGAATCAGCAGTGCTTTGGGCCCTGCGCCAATAACAACTAATCTTCCGTAATCGGTTTCCACAATAACCCGATTGGGCACCCCTTTTTCCACATGTGTAGTGGCAGTCTCGGCAGCGCCGAGTATGGTAGCAGACATTGCAGCCAGGGAATCTACAAATAATTCTTTTTGCATAATGGCACGAATAAGCAACCCGTCGCGACTGGCGGCAGCACAGGCTTCCACTCCCCCGATATTCTTCAAGTCTGCAAGCAGTTTGTCAACCATATCAATAGTATCAGGCATCAAGTTCCTCCCGTTATTTTTTCTATCAAGACTTCAAATGCCTCAAACACGCCGATTTTATCCTTCGCAACCGCTGGAACGACAGGAACATCGTCGGGCAAATTGAACTGCTTTCTTATTTCTTCAGGCGTAAGAGCACCGGGTGAATCCTGCTTATTTGCAACCACAACATATGGCAGCCCATAGGACTTTGTAATCTCAAGCATCTGCTTTGCTCGAACAAAATCCGCTGGATTTGTGGAATCCACAACAAGAAAAACACCCATAGATTCGCCGCTTATTAGTTTTATGATTGGATCAAACCTCTCCTGTCCTGGCGTTCCGAAAATATCTGCGCTGAAACCTTTATAATCGAGATGACCATGGTCCATGGCGATTGTTGTCCCCAGCCTGTCAACGGATATAGCACGTGTTGAAAGGGCATGCACAAACGTGGATTTCCCGGCATCAAAAGGTCCTGTCACAAGTATCTTTGGTATGTATAATTTTATTCCTCCGGGGCGCAATACCCTGAAAAGCATGGATTTCTTTGTTTCATTTACCCAGTCTGACCTGAGTATCCCGAAATACTGACCGAAGATGACACGTTCAGCTATGCCACCGATAGATATGACGGCATTGAATAAATCTCCTTTTATTAAGTTCAGGGTTTCCTGAGAATATGGCCATGCAGTGAAATTATAAACAATGACATGGTCGTACAGCATTGCCATTTTGTTCCAAGACTTTACAGCCTCGATAGTTTCCTTCTCTCCGCATAAATCCATTATGGTGGATAGGGAACCGAATACTATAGTGCTTGGCGGCAATTCTTGCATTACATCTATTATTATCTTACTGAAATTGTCGATGTTGTCTGGACTTGAAATAACATATTTTTCTTTAGAAGGTGCCCCTATTAAAGGATTATAAGCATCGACAAAAAACAGCCTCTCATTAAATGGAGTGATATCCCAACCGAACTCCTTAAATTGACCCTTCATAATTTCGGGCATGGTACTCGATACTACGAAAACACCGGTACCGCCGTTTTTTAGATTACTATAAATAGTTTGCAGCCCAAAAATCTCGCCTTCAACGCCAGGTTGATTACAATATACAAGACTCTTGCCTTTAGGTATACCCCCACCGAGGAATTCATCCAATTTTGGTATCCCGGTTTCTACCATGTTATTTTCCCCTCAATATCTTGACACTAGCTCCCTCAATCTCGTATTCAAACCAGGGGGTGGGTTTTGAGGATAGCCCGGCAATCCTTATGAGATTCTTATCGTTCTCAGATTTTATCTCTATCATGCCATCAAATAACTGTTTTAAGGTTGCTATCGCCTGCGCGTCATGCATACCGCTCTCTATCACATATATTCCAATAGCCCCGGCTGCTTTAATGCGTCCTGTAAATACATGGAGAAACCTGAAAACAGTTTGAATGTTTGAATACATCAATATTGTAGAAAGCGAATTGATATGAAGCTGGATCTTTCGGGTATTCTTTTTCATAAAGAATTCCTCAAAAAACTGGCTGATTTTTACCCCGATTCCAGTTAAATCAACCGGACTGCTTGCGATTTTAATGTTTTCACTATCAACCGCAGCGCCGCCAAGCGTTTTTGTAACGCAGTCAACTATCCCGATTCTTGACATGGGAAGGGCTAACTTGTTTTCTTTGAACCAGTCCAGGATGTGGGTTGCGGATTCGCGCGTGGTTACTGTTATTATTGCATTTTCATTTTTTGTAGCGCCGTGATACACTATGTAGTTCAGGATGGCTTCTTTTCCGCTCATCGGAGGGCCGATAAACATGATATTCGAGCCTTTCTTTATGCCACCGATTGCTTCATCCAGTTCCTTGATGCCAAGTGTATAGTCACTCATCGTATGCCCTAGTACTCAGATATTACTATTTAGAGTTTGTTATATATAAATAGATATGTAGAAATGGATATGTTTATTTTGTAAATATGTGTTCCTTAGTGTACCAAACGGGCTCTCTTTTTCCATTTATTCCCACCAAACCTACATTTCTATGAATGCGGGTACAAGTATCACTGCTACTACCATATATATTTATTTATGTAGATAATATTTATTATCATCATCGCGATAATAATCATAACTTATAAATAGGAGTACCTACTGTGATGTATCAAGGGAAGGTTAAATATGCGAAGAAACAGTCTAGATATTATTGTTGACATTCTGGATATTGCTATTGCGAGTGTTAATAAAACGAGCATTGTCTATAAAGCAAACCTTAATTTTAAGCTTGCTGACAAATATCTAGCGCTGCTGCAAAAGCATGGTCTTATAGAGAATGAGTCGGATAAATATACAACAACAGAAAAAGGAAAAATATTTTTAAATAAAGCTAAAGAAGTCATTCTAAAGTAAGCAATTCAGAGCCGAACTCCGTTATTCTGACCTCTCCGTTTTTCAACTCAATAAGCCCGCACTCTTTCAGAAGATCGAGAATTATCTTATTTGTTAATGGTACTTTTTTTCCAAGTTCATTTACACTAATCTTTTTTCCTTCTCTAAGTTCTGCAAGAATTTTGTCTGCGATTTCTCCTGATTTGGACATGAATGTTAAAAGTGCTGAAATGGTATAAATAAATTCACTGAGCAGAGTTTCTTAATTATTTTTCTTAATATAATTTCTTAACTATATTTAGTATTATTTTATATTGACACATGCCATAAGAAAGGTTGCCCTTCATGGGCAAGAAAATAAGGAGCGATAAAAAATGAAAAACGAGAAACAGAAATCACAGAGAAAAGAGGATGAGAAGGTAGCGGAAGAGATGTTCAAGGGTGTAAAACTATACGGCGGATGAATTATCTTAAATAAATATACTTCCGCAGACCTGCGGAAGTTTCCCCTCTTTTCGATGCCGAAAAAATTGCTAGAAATAATAAAGTTGTGTTATACCCCCTATTCGCTATTTTCCCCTATACCATTTTTTGCGATAGTAATCTTTCTATTATCAAATAAGTTTAATGATTCGATTGCATTTCATATATTCTCTCTTACCGCTGGAGTGGGAGTATGTCTTTTATCAAGTTTTGCATCTAACATATGGAATCACACTAATGATCTAAAGGAAGATTTCGCACAAGGTAAAAAAAATGCATTAACCCAGAAAATAATTTCATATCGTTCTGCCGTGATATTATCTTTAATATTATATATAGTATCATTGATTAGTGTTTATTATATTTCTATAAGAGTCGGAAGACCTGTATATCTATTTTTTTTTATCTGGACATTGATTACATGGTGGTACTCAGATAATATTTTTTTAAAAAAAATATTTGGTTTTAGATTAAAAACTCATTATGTTGGCGAGTTAATAACCTACAGTGTTGCATATCCTGTTTATACACTTAGTATATGGCTTATCTATTCTAATTTCAATACAACTGGTCTTGTATTAGCTTTAGCATTTTTATTTTTTGGAATTTCTGTTGTATTACTAAAGGATTTAAAAGACATATCAGGAGACAGAAAAGCTAAATTAAAAACTTTTGGTGTCGTCTTTTCACCATCAAGGCTTTTTCAACTATCATGTATTTTTTTGCTTCTATATTATATAGTTATCTTAAACTCCATCGCTTTGAATATTTTCAGCCGCAGTATATTGCTGATTACTATCCCATTTTTTTACTTTATGAAAAATACTTTTTGGTACTTCACAAAAAAAAACTGGATACTTGAAACTGGAGATATCAAGCGCATCAAAATAATGGTTGTTACAACCTATTTTTCCATAATCCTTTTGGGAGCAGGAGCTTTCAGTTAATCTCTAAACAAACATTTGTTCCAGCAGATGTGAAGAAGATGTTGTCTTCTGCTTCAGAAATATAATTCCTTTTTTTCATCCCGTTTGGAAGGTATACAGAAGGAGCTTCGGTTATTATACCAAAATAATTTTCCTTTGCCAATTTTTTTACTTCATCCTTATAACTAAAAATTTTCTCTCCAAAAGCTGAGATTGTTCCAACATCTATACAGAAGAATTTGAAATCACCATTTTGCCTGAGATGCCTCAAACTGGATATAAAGTCATTGGACTTAAAATCTATAAATTCGTATCCGAGGAATACATCGTCATAGTAATCTGAAACATTGATAAAAAATGGGTAAAGATCAAAAGGATAATAAGAGCCGGCACCCACAAGAACCACTCCTTTTGGTTTTTTGGTAAAGAATATTAGCATGTATGGTGTCTGAACTTGAAAGTCTCCTTTGCCCATTTGCGTTAATAAATCGTCTTCTTTTTTCGTGGATACTGCTGTCAGATTTTTCACAGCGTTCATCGGCGGCACCCCGTCCAGCGAAATTAACACACTTTTCTCAAAACTTGCTTTAAATTCTTTCAATATTGTGAATTTTTTTCGTACTATATCTTTCGTTTCTTCAAACGTACTTCCCTTCTCAGGAAATATATCATCATAAACAGCATTTATATTATTTTTCTCTACCGTCAGTGCCGCAATGCCCCCGTCAATATCCTCGAAATTGCAGAATATATGTGGGGAGTCAAATCTTACCTGCGTATGCATCACGTTTATGCCTATGATAGGGACTTTGTAACCCGTATGCTTTGCGAATATGCTTAACACCGTGGGAGGCAGGTAGAAGATATTTTCTTTATTGCAGTAATCGGCAAATTTCCCAGCATATTCTTTCTGTTTTCCCTGACTCGTTCCTTTGCACATCTTACTATAATAATAACCCTTAGCATAAAACTCCGCAGACTTGAGCGCCCCAGGCACATGCACCAGAGGGAAATGAAGCACAACAGCACCCGTCTCACATTTCACTCTTTTTGCAAGCTTTTCCGCAGATTCGATTGCGCCTTTTTCTCTAACCCCATCCACGCGTACCTTTGCATCTTTGTCCTTGCACAGCACCAACGCAGCACCGTCCATCCTCATGTCGTCGGGATAAATCATCCCATCAACTGAGGCGCCGATTTGCGGTATGTCGCCGTACTCCTCATGGAATATATCCAGCATTGTCTGGTATTTGCCATTGTACTTTAACGTGGCATAGAATAAAATAAGGTCGGGCTTAAAATCCAAACGTTCATGAGCCAGCTCGACGATTTCATTTGCAGCCTGCTTATAGTCCTTCTTATTACTGAAAAGAGTAACTGATTTCATTTTTACTACCTTTTTTTATTCTGACAATAAATCTTCCCTATCATCTGTCCTGAACATTCAATTATATTGTTTAATAGAATATATATAACTTATGATGATGATGACAGATTCGTTATGGACAGACACAAGAGAGATTTCACTTTATTCGCATGTAATAGATTGATCAAATTTTAAATTAGACTGATTAAATAATTCTCTATCAACCAGTATCTTAAGCCACACATTCCTCAATAATCTTGGTCGCCCGAAGCGTTTCCAGTGAAATAAGCTGCTGGTTCGCCTCCGCCTCAGCAATCGTAACCAGCACAGTGGACTTCGAGGAAGGAGCGATCAGAATCCTGTTATTCCTGAAATAAAAAATGGTCTCCTGGAGCCCCTCTCGGTTCATCTGCCCGAGCACATGCCCGATCTGCTTCTCAAGCCAGAACATGGTCTTCAAGAGATGCTCTCTGTATCCCGGGGTTCTGATGGATATGGGCATGCCGTCTATTCTGTAGAGTATACATGCCTCGACCCCTTCGATTTCATAAAGCCCATCAAGAGTTTCTTCAACTTCTTTTGCCATATCCTTTTTTCTCTTCTTCCAAAACCAGCTTGAGAATTGGCGATGGATCGTTATCATGCGTCCAGTTCCTCTGCAAAGCCTTTATCTTTGCTGACAATTTTTCTCCCAATGCACCCATAGATTTTGTTTTTTCGATTGCCTCTTCAAACTGTTCATCGAATTTAGTATTAGATTTCACTCGTTCTATTTGTTTTTCAGAAGCATGGAGCACAATTCCAAGACCATTTTCTATGGAATATGGGTAAAGCCCCTCTCCGTGTTTTGAACCGCGATGCTTCATAATTCTCAATGTTCTATCGTACATTTCACCAAAACCCAGGTTCTGGAGATGTATCACGGTATCTGAAAGATACAATGGCATTGCAGAGCCTTCCTGGTTTCCATCCACAGCTTCTTCGAGCACCATCACGACAGTTCCCAGTTTGCGCAGCTCTTGAAAGATTGTGCTCAGGGATTTCCGTTTCTCTTTCTCAGAATAAAAGGTAAGATAGGTGAGGGGATCAATTACTATTCTGGGGTTTAAAGCAATTATCGATTTTTTAACTATCTCCACAATATCCAGCGATGGAAAAGTAAGATTCTCTCCAAAAACTTTGATTATTTTTAGACTTCCGTCTTCAATATAATCTTTGATAACTCCCCACCCCATGTCCGTGCAATCACGGATAATTTGTTCCTCCGACATCTCAAAGGAAACGTATATCACCTTTTCCCCTCGATCAAGACCGAAAAGGGAATACTGCAATGCAAAGGTGGTTTTCCCAACGCCAGTCCCTCCACGGATAATATTGATGGTGTTCTCTCGAAAGCCTCCGCCCATCAGGTCATTAAGACCATATATCCCAGTTGAAATCCGACCCTTCTTCATCTTACCTTAGTCTCGTAATTATGTAGTTATTTGTATGCTTTGAATATTATTTATAGTTTTGGTAGAGAAGGCAGGAGACAATTGAAAAGTTATAATTAGTTTGGCATTAATGAACAAGCATGGCAAATATAGTAATAATAGGTCTTGGAAGCGGTGGTTTTGCAGCCACCCTGGCTGCACGAAGAACTGACAGTAAATCTTCCATCACAATTATCGAGAAAAGAGCTTATGAGATGTTTTCTCCCTGCGGGATGCCCTTTGCAATAGAAGGCATAGTAAGCCTTGATGACCTTAGATTCTCCCTGCCGGATGATAAGCAAATAACAAAACTGCTGGAGCATGAAGCGCAGGCAATTAATTCTGCTGAGAAAAAGGTCGTGGTAAAGAACCTGAAAACATGTGAGATTGTATCGGTTCCATACGACTCGCTCATAATTGCCTCTGGTGCTGAGCCTTTCATCCCTTCGATAAAAGGTGCAAAAGAAAATATTGATAGAGGGGTTTTTGTCCTTCATGATATTGAGAGCGCACGAAAAATCATAGAGCATGCCAAAAATGCAAAAAAAGCAGTGGTCGTGGGAGCAGGACCAATAGGTCTTGAGATTGCCGCTGCTTTGAGGAAAAATGGGCTTGATGTTGCTGTGGTGGAGATGCTTTCTCATGCTTTCCCTCGCGCCCTTGACAGGGATATGGCAAAGGTGGTGGAGCAGTCGGTTGAGGAAAGCCAGATTAAATTGTTATTCAATAAAACCGTCAGCAGTGTAAACGGCTCGCCTGTTGAATCTGTTTCAATCGGGGATGAAATTATCGAAACGGATATGGTGGTTCTTGCTTCAGGGGTAAGAGCAAACCTTGACACGGCAAGAAATGCAGGTATTGAAACTGGAAGATGGGGCATTAAAACAAATGCAAGGATGGAAACAAATGCCAAAGGGATTTATGCAGTCGGGGATTGCACTGAAACCGTGAGTCTTATCGATCACAGACCCACGGTTATGCAGTTATCCTCAGCGGCTTACAGGCAGGGAATGGTTGCAGGCACTAATGCAGCTGGCGGGTATGATACGTATGAAGGGGCACTTTTGACTTTTGCTTCGCTTATAGGAAAACTTGAGGTTGCAGCTACAGGTTTTAATGAGTTCTTTGCTCAGTCTGCTGGATATAAGATAATCTCAGGAAAAGCCCACGGGAAAAATAAGCCTGATTATTATCCCGGCGCAAAGGATATCACGGTCAAGATTATTGCGGATGCGAAAACAGGAAAAGTCCTGGGTGGTCAGGTCGTCGGGGAAGGAGCCGGGGCGCGCATAAATGTCATCTCTCTTGCGATAAAATGCGGTATAGACGTCTATACTCTCAGCCAGACAGAAATGGCTTACTGCCCCATGCTTGCCGAGAATTATGATGTGCTGAATAAGGCTTCGGATTTTGCTGTGAGGAAACTGGAGAAAGGCAGGTGAAAACGTCTTGAACTGCTCGACCTCCACATTCCAAACTATTTAATTAAGCAAAAGTATATAACGGACAAAACTTCTTAAAATCTTGGTGGTAATAGATGGAATTCTTTGGTGAAAGGATTTTAAATGAGCATCGAAGACTTCTTGTGTGCATACAAAGACCACTGCAATTAATGAAATGAGGTTAGCTTTATGGAACAAAAGACAATTAAAAAAATAGAGGTAATCCCCTTTGCGCTGACGATAGGATTAATAGAGGCTGTGCTTGGTCTCATTGTAGGTATTATCGAGGCTCTGTTCATCGGAGCCATGATGAGCCTTGCGCCCTACTATGCCGGGCCATCTGCAATGATGGCACGGGGTATAGGAGTTCTTGCTATAGTCGCCTATCCAGTAGCGTTTTTCATACTTGGTTTCATCGGCAGCGCAATAATAGCTATTATATACAACTTTATCGTTCCGCATGTGGGTGGAATAAAGGTCGAAGTGGAATAACATTTACCTCTTTACACTTTTTAATCCCTCGATCACGGCATCATATCTCTGGCATATCCTTTTAACAATGTCCACTTCCGCATTCTTATGTGTGGGAATAAGAATATCAGCCCCACTTCCAATCTCTTTGCCTTTACTTGACGTGCCATAATCAGGCGCAATTTTCACGCCATCCGAGGAAATCCCCAGGCGCAGCTCACTGACCATACGCGACACCATTTCAGTCTGCGGCGCAACTTTTGCCCCTATGGCATAGGCTTTTTCTATATACTCATCCTTCAATCCCGAGATGTATTCTATACTCTCCCTGACTTTCCTTTTACTGCCGTACTCAGCAAGAATATTAACCGAATTAATCAGTTCCTCAAATGTTGCACCTGAGACCTCAATTATCCTTCCGTCAAAGTATCCTCTCACTCGCTCTTCATAACCTTTAGGTATCACAAGCACGCCCAGTTCAGCCAGCCTGTCGCGCGTTTCGTCCGTGGGAGTATACGGATTTATCACCTCATATTCTTCAATTCCAGAGAGTGCCATCAATGATTCATACATCGCCGTGACGCCAATCCCCTGCTTCCCGAGCCACTTATCAAGCCCCATCTTCTGCTCGCGGGCAAGTTCTATAATCTTGCGCTTTATGGCCTCAGGTTCGGTGGAATCGAGGTTGAAATACTCGGCAAACCTCGTCGTTGTCTGAAGAAGGCGCGTCCTGCCCTGCGGCGTGGCTGATACCAGACCGTTCTCCTCAAGTTCCCTTACATGGTCGTATGCAGCAGCCCCCCTCCTGTATACAAGCTCAGCCACCGTGAGAGGCTGGTGATACGCTATCATAGCCAGCGTGCGCAGCACTGGCGAGCGCAGCTCTTTTGGCGCGACCGATCTGACCTTTTCCGCATATTCGGGCTTGACCTGCATCACGAACCTTCCCTCAATCTCCCTTATCTCGATAGCGCTGCCCCGCTGCGCATACTCATCCATCAACTGCTGGATCAATTCCCTGGCGTTCTTTCCCCTTAATAACCTGCGAAGCTGTTCTATATCCAGCGGGTCACCTGATGCAAATAGGGCTGCTTCTATAATCTCCTTATCACCACTCATATGGCTTGTCTCCTGATGTAAAGTTCACCAAAAAGTTCTTCCTGTTCAAGCCAGATTTCCTTCTTTGTGGCAAGGAAGAGAAGGGCAAGATAAGCCACTACACGTCCTGTCCTGTCAAGCGGAGTTGAGAGATCTGAAAATTTTATATACTTTTGTTTCTCAAAGAGTTCATTCAATAAATCTCTCATTCTCCCAACCCTGCTTTCAATGTCTTCTTCATGGGCAAATGAAAGCACTTCCTCGATGGTGATGCGGCGCTCTTCTGTTTTGTTTTTAAAGCGCTCCATCCTTTTCTTTTCTAATGCCTCAGCCTTCTTGAGCTCTGACAGCAATTCCTCAAGTGTGACAGGGCGGTTGGATGAGCGGCGAAGAGGCATTGCAGGCACGGGATAATCGGTGATTTCAAATTGCACAGAATCATCTTCTATCATATCTTGCGGCTCTTCCACTTCCACAAGTATATTGGATTTCATGCGCAGCAATATGGCTGCGTACAGAAGAGTCCTTCCGGAAACACGCAGGTCCATCTTTTCAAGCTCTTCTACATGCCGTAAAAACTTATCCGTGACCTCGACTATATCGATATTCCACGGGTCGATCTCCCCGTTTTTAGCAAGGGTCACCAGAATCTCAATAGGTTCTTCCAGTATGTCTTCACTGGAAGTTACCTCAGCCTCTCCTTCAGTCATATTTGCATGGATATAAGCATATAAAAGCACATAAGGATTTTGTCATATACCATGCCTTATCCCGTCTTTTGAAAGGAGTACTACCCGGCTATTCCTGGATTCATCAGCGATGCAGTAACCGAGGGCTTGTGCTACCTTTCCTGAAAAATCCAGCACTTCTTCATGGGAGGGCATGTTGTTCAAAGACAAACGCTTTCTTGAAAAGCCAAGGTGCATGTAAGCTTTCAGCTCCACATAATCAGGTTCAGCAGTCCCTATCAGATGCGCAAAACCATCAGGATTCATCATATTGATACCCTTGGTCAAGGTTAGCCTGACCGCAGTCCTTGTTTTTGAATCTTTCATAATTTCCAGTGACTGCTTTATGCTCTCCCACGTATCCCCGAGTGGAGCGCATACTTTCAAGTACGTTTCTTTATCAGGTGCATTGAGGCTGATATAAAGCTGCGTGGGTTTGATTTTGCCTACCATATCAGGATTCGTACCATTGGTTACCACAAATGTGGTCATGTCCTTTTTATGGAACTCATCAACCAGTTCAGGCAGATACGGATAGAGCGTGGACTCGCCTGAGAGCGAAATTGCTACATGCTTTGGTGCAAATGCCTCTATCCACTTCTCCTTATCCATGAATTCTGAGCCGCCGTATCCTGAAATTAAACGGCGCTGCTCAGCAAGGCAGCTCTTCACTATTTCTTCAGGCGAATCCAATTCCTCTGGGACTTCCACAGGCATCTCAATTGCGCGCCAGCAGTGAAGACACCTCTGGTTGCATGCAAGGATGGGAGTCATCTGGATGCAGCGGTGCGAAGTTATCCCGTAGAACCTGGATTTGTAGCAAGCTCCTTCGCCGCGCAGGCTTTTATTCAGCCAAAGGCATGTTTTTACTGCGCCGTGAGTGCCTGCAAGGTGGTAGCCATGTTTTTTGAGGAGGGTTTGGGTGGATTCCGTGATTGAAGTCATTATCTGGTAATTGGTTCTTTTATCCGCATAATATTAAAGGATGATTAATAGACTTACCTCAAACCGAAAGTTATTATATACAAAATGACATCAAATGGAGAAAAACCTTTGAGGTAATCTAATGGCAAGAAATATTCGCGTTGAAAAAATCACACAAACTCCAATCGAAAAACAGGAAATTGAAATTGTAGAGAGAAAAGGGGTCGGGCACCCAGACAGCATGGCTGACGGCTTTGCAGAGGCGGTAAGCCGGGCGCTGTGCAACGAATATATTAAAAAATGCGGAACAGTGCTTCATCACAACACCGACCAGGTTGAAGTTGTGGCAGGACGTTCCTGCCCGCAATATAAAGGCGGGGAACTCATTTCACCGATTTATGTTCTCCTTGTAGGGAGAGCTACAAAAGAATTCGAGGGCATAAAAATCCCAACCGACACCACGGCAGTAAGAGCCGCAAAACAATACCTGAGAACCACACTTCCTGACATCGATTCAGAACATGATGTTATAATCGACTGCAAACTCGGCGTGGGCTCAACCGACCTCCAGAGTGTGTTCAAACGCGGAAAAGCTCCTATGGCTAATGATACTTCTTTTGGCGTGGGACATGCCCCCTTCTCTGAGGTGGAGCAGATTGTGTATAACACCGAGCGGCAGATGGTGTTGAATTTCAAGAAAGAAATCCCTGCAATTGGAACTGATATCAAGGTTATGGGTATGAGAAAGAACGATGACATAACTCTCACAGTGGCATGTGCGATGATAGGAAAACATATCGATGACCAGGACCACTATTTTTCAATAAAAGAGGAACTGCGCAATAAAATCTGCGACCTTGCAGCGGAATATACAGACCGCGAGGTCGAGGTATTCGTTAACACAGGCGATGATGAAAAAACCGGCTCGGTTTATCTCACAGTTACGGGGACTTCAGCCGAGATGGGTGATGATGGTTCGGTAGGGCGGGGGAACAGGTGCAACGGACTGATTACCCCGAACAGACCGATGAGCATGGAAGCCACAAGCGGCAAGAACCCGATAAACCATGTAGGCAAGCTGTACAACCTTCTCTCCAACCAGATAGCAAAAGATATTGCAGAGAATGTTTCAGGGATTGAGGACGTGTACATCCGCATCCTTTCACAGATTGGGAAGCCCATTGACCAGCCTCTGATTGCCAGCGCCCAGGTGATACCCCAAGACGGTGCGAATATGAAAGTCATCAAATCAGAGTCAGAAGCCATCATAGACAGGAGGCTGGCGGATATCACAAAGATTACAGAGATGATTACCAGAGGAGAGCTGGATACTTTCTAGCTTTGATGAACCTGATTTTATTCATTCATTTTTAGATGGGTTCATCAAACCCCCTATTATTTTTACATTCACGCTGCGGTTTCTCGGTCCATCGAGTTCCACAAAGAATATACTCTGCCACGTTCCGAGAATGAGATGTCCATCTTCAACTGGTATAATCTCACTATTGCCAAGAAGGACTGCTCTAAGATGCGAATCGGCATTATTGTCTATCTGGTTGTGGGCGTAATTTCTATTCTCAGGGACAAGCGTTTCTAACATCGCCAGTATATCGCTTCTTAACCCGCGCTCGTTCTCGTTAACTATTATCCCGCTTGTGGTGTGACGCGTAGAGATGACGCAGATGCCGTCTTTTGCGCCGCTTTCTTTTACTATTGCGCGTACTCGGTCGGTTATCTCGATGAGTTCAGTGCGGGCTGTGGTCTTGATGTCCATAGATATTTCCCTCGTTCATAAAGAAAATCCTTCTCTTTTTGCATTGAGTATAAGCGGTAATCTTCTCGTTCTGTATTCTTCCTCCTTGAACGGGATTATAGAAATCAGCGTATCGTATTTCAGATCTAATTCCCAAATTGCATCGAAATATTTTTTGCGCTCGGCGATTGGTTCTTTCATATCTTCTAAAAGAATTATAATATCTATATCCGAACCCTCAGTAAAATCTCCACGGGCATAGGAACCATATAAAATAATATCTTTTAGTTTATCTCCGTAGATTTGCTTAAGGCGCTTTTTGGCTTCAGCTAAAATTGTTTTTATTGTTTGAGGAATTTTTTTCTTCATTTTACCAGCATCTTTAAAGCTTTAATCTCACTTAATCTATTACAATTAAAACTATTTGGAAAATGGATAAGCTTTTTCATTAAAACTGCGATATATAGCCAGAATGTCAAAAGGAAAACTAATCACTCTTGAAGGAATTGACGGGACAGGAAAAACCAGCATTGCAAAAATGCTGAAAACTAAATTCACTGAAGCTGTTTTTACAAAGGAGCCAACCCAAAGCTGGATTGGAAAGGCAGTTAAAAAATCAATAGGCTCTGAGGCTGACCCTCTGGCTGAGCTGTTTCTATTTGTAGCCGACCATGCGGAGCATATAGCCAAAGTAATCAGACCCGCTCTCGAAGAAGGAAAAATAGTAATCTCAGACAGGTATTCTGACAGCAGGTATGCCTATCAGGGCGCCACGCTTTCAAGTCTTTTCGATGATCCGATGGAATGGATACAAAAAATTCATAAAGGCTGGACGATTGTTCCGGATCTGACCGTCCTGCTTACAATAGACCCAGGTGTTGCGGTTTCGCGTTGCGGTGTTCGGGGGAACCATACAAAGTTTGAAAAAATCGAGTTCCTGAAAAAGGTGCAGGAGAATTTTTTGGCACTCGCGAAAAGGGAGCCGAAAAGGTTCGTTGTAATAGATGCGGGAAGGGAATTTAAAGTTGTAGCACAGGAAGTTGAATCGGTAGTTAAGGAATTTCTAAGTAAGTAATTGCTGATACAAGCACCTTCAACCAGTCACAGCCTCAACTTCGCTTATTTTTAGGAAATCCTTGTCAAAAGTTGCAATCTTCTTTATCCTCTTCTGTTCCATGCATGCAAGATTGGAAGCATCAACAAAGCTCAGAGCCGTATTTTCTTGATTTATGAAGATTTCCCATGCCCTCTCAAATACGTCGCTCGCTTTCATTATTTCGATTTCTTTGGCATTTAGTAAAACATTTCCTACTTCTTTAGCAGCATCAATGCTTTTCCTTAGCGCAAGAACTGTTGTGACTTCTGAGAATATAAATTCTGAAATAATTCCAATGCCGTATTTTCCTTCATTAAGTTTTTGAAAAATCTCAACAGCCTTTTTGTGATTTACATCATCTGCATTTTTATACGCAATAATTGCACTGGAATCCAGGAATATCAAGCCGTCTCCTTTTTATACAGTACCTCATCGATCTCTTCACTCAAATTTCGATACAGGTAGCCAAAATGTTCTGGTTTGATTTCAAGGATACTTTTCTTCTTTTTTTTCGCAAGACCTAACCATTCACTGACAGCTTTTGTGACCGCATCCCCAATGGATAAGCCCTCTGCTGCTGCTTTTTCTTTCAATCTTTTGTAAACGAAAGGGTCTATGTTCCTGATAGTAGTGTCCATATGTAACACATGTGTTACGAAAATATATATAGCTATCGAGCTGAGAATATGCACCAAAAGAATTAAAATAAGCGATTCCATCTCAACAAATAATGGAAACCATTACTGGAACCACAAGAATAATCCTCGTACTTGGAGACATCACTGAACAGGATACCGATGCCATAGTCAATGCAGCAAATCCCAGCCTTCTTGGAGGGGGTGGGGTGGATGGTGCCATACACAGGAAAGGGGGAGCGGAGATATTGAAAGAGTGCAAAATTATCAGACAGACATTATACCCTGATGGTCTGCCCACAGGTAAAGCTGTGATGACAACAGGAGGAAAACTGAAAGCAAAAAAAGTTATCCATACTGTCGGACCAATCTGGAGCGGGGGAGATGGAGGAGAGCCGGAATTGCTTGCTCAGGCTTATATTAGCAGCCTTGATCTTGCCCAGAAGATGGGATTAAAGATTATCTCATTCCCGTCCATCAGCACAGGCGCATACGGGTACCAGATCGAGAAGGCAAGCAGAGTCGCCGTCAGGGCTGTTGTGGAATTCCTTGAGAAAAATAATGGGTTTGAAGAGGTGAGGTTTGTGCTTCACAGCCAGCATGACCTTCGAACCTATGAAGGGGCATTAAAAGAGATTCTTGATTCGCTTAAAACAGCATGAATAATGTTTATATTTTCAGGATAATAAGAGTTATAATATGACTGAGCTTGGTAAAATAGAAAAACCTGAAGCGAAAGGCTTCACAGCAAAACGCAAACTCTACGTGGTTCCGACGCTGCCCTTAGAAGAAATGGCTTTCCAATTTAAGCTCGATACTGCAAAGGTTGAGCGGTTCTGGAGCGAGGTCAGGGAAAAAATAGACTATTTCATCCCAACTTATGGAGATATCAGCGTGCTGTATCTCGAAGGGATTAACGACGATGAGAAAATAGGAATAGAATTTTTCGATAAATTCGAAAAAGAAAGCAGCCATTACAAATTAATAAAGAATCTGGTGGATAAAGGCGCAAAGCTCAGGGGAATCGATAAAAGAGAATATATTATGCGGTCGAAGCTGCTTTTTGAGGAATATTCCAAATCATTCTTTCCAGAGATCGAAGAAATCCATAAGGGCTTTTACGGCAAGGATATCGATTTTGAAGGCTGGAGGAACTATCTTGTAAAAAAGATTCAGGAAACGCAGGATGAGATGGGCAAGCTTGCCTCGAAAATAATAAATGAACTGCCGGAAAATGCTAACGGCGTCTTTATCATAACCGATGGAAGACCGATCGAGTTCCCTGAAGGCATTGATGTTTTCCAGATAAGACCGCCTGCGTTCGATGAGATTGCAAGGAGTATAAGGGAAAATATAAAATGAAGCAATCTTTTCCGGTCAAAAATTAATACTTTCTAATTTTTTTTAAATTTAATAGAAAGCCTTAAATATTACAGGTATATGTATGGTATAATTATGGGCATAATGATGATGATAATTATAGCCCAGTGTCCGAGCCCACCTCCTATGGGTAGCTCCTCTGTTGCTATTAGGGGGCGAAAATCCCCCCTCGGACAATCCTCCTTTTTTTCAGGCATGTTGTAACAGCTTGACAGAACCTAACCACAATAACCTTTACATATCTACAAACCCAGAATAGAGGGCATGACAACCCTCGACCCATGGGGCGCAGTTAAGATAGATAATTATTCTAAACTCTTTGACGAGTTCGGTATATCAAGGTTCGATGACCTTCTTGGAAAAATACCCACCCCGCACAGATACATGCGCAGGCATGTTATTTTCGGACACAGGAGTTATGAAACTGTCCTCGAGGCGATGCTTTCAGGGAAACCTTTTGCAGCCCTGAGCGGATTCATGCCTTCGGGTAAGGCGCATCTCGGGCATAAGATGGTGATGGAGGAGATTATCTGGCACCAGCAGCAGGGCGGGGATGTGTTTCTGGCTATAGCTGACATGGAGGCGCATGCTGTGAGAGGTAAAACTTGGAAGGAATGCGAGGATCTGGGTAAAGATTATATTTTAAGCGCTATAGCCCTCGGTCTTGAACCAGGAGCACATATTTACTTCCAGTCAAAATCCGATATTGTTAAAAGCCTGGCTTTCGAGCTTGGCATAAAAGCCAATTTTTCAGAGATGTCAGCCATCTATGGTTTCAACGGCGAGACGAACATCTCGCACATGGTAAGTGCGCTCACGCAGAGCGCAGACATACTGCATCCGCAATTAAAAGAATTTGGAGGACCAAAACCTGTGGTGATTCCCGTGGGCGCAGACCAGGACCCGCATATCAGGCTGACGCGCGGTCTTGCGTATAAGATGAATATGTTCGTTGTGGAGAAAAGAAACGGAGCAGAAAAGGAATTTATAAGCGTACGAGGGAAAGCTGCCCCGGAAAAGGCTCTATCTGAGATAGCAAAGCGCACAGGCGGCAAGCTCTACGAAGAGCATGTGGATGTTTTAACACGAAGTCTGGATGAGGTCGAACCTGTGGTCAGGGAAGTTGAACTTAAATACGGAGGTTATGCCTTCATGTCTCCCGCCTCTACATACCACAAGTTCATGACAGGCTTACAGGGTGGCAAGATGTCAAGCAGCGTCCCTGAGAGCTACATAGCCCTCACAGACCTGCCCGAAGATGGGGAAAAGAAGGTTCTGCGCGCAAAGACAGGCGGAAGGGTGACGCTGGAGGAGCAGAAGAAGCTCGGAGGCGAGCCTGATGTATGCACGGTGCATGAATTATTGCTCTACCATCTAATTGAAGACGACAACGAGCTTCTTGAGGTTTATAAGGACTGCGTGGGAGGAACAAGGGTGTGCGGAAAGTGCAAGAAATATGTTGCAGAGCTCATGCGCGAATTTTTGAAGGAACATCAGGAAAAGAGGAAGATTGCGAAAGAGAGGTTAAGTGAGTTCGGTCTGAAATACCCCTGAATTTTTTCAACTCCACAACTGACCGCCCAGTATCGCCTCGGTCTTGTCGTTGGTGCTCTGGTTTATCCTTTTAATCCTCACAAGGTATTCATTTCCTACCTGCTCCGGCTCTTCAAACACAGCATCCACCCCGAGCATTCTCAGGTACTCCTCGAATTTCTTAACAGTATCCAGGCTCCTCACCCTTATCTGCACGTTCTCAGCGATTCTTTCGCCCGCTTTTTTCTTCTTAATGGTCTTAATCATGGGCATGAGAATACTCTCCCCGAGCTGGAGGCATCGCGTGCTCAATGAACCCTCATCCTCGCCCCACTCCACAGACTGGAAGGCTTCCCTGCACACCCGCCCGAAGAAAAAATCCCTGCCAAAGTCGTTGTAGAATTCAAAAGCGTATCTCAGGTCGGCGCAGTTGCTCTGAGAGCTTGTGTACTTCACAGGAGGCAGAAACATCTCAGGGTCTTTGATAACCACCCCTTCATGCATTGCACTGCCCAGTTCCCTGATAATTTTCGCAATCTCAATATGCGCCTCGTTTACATCGAATTCCCCAAAAAGCCTGACTGATTTTATCCCGTACTCCTCCATAAGCTCCCTGCGCTTCATCACAGGCATGGGCTTCCCCGTTATCTTCTCCCGTATGTCGAAAACGAAAAATTCAAGCGACTCGATATCGTAAAAGGATTTAGGCACATAAGGACTGTCCGGACCAACCATCTCCCCGCACAGCACCAGCTCAGGATTGTCCCGGAAAAATTCAAGCCCGATTAAGTCATTGGCTTTCTCTGTGGTATAAGGACATACAAAACCCCCACGCGTGAGCCCAACAAGCGCATCCCCTACAAGCGCCACGCGAACATTGTAACCGTTCATCTTCTCTTCCACCACCACTTTTCTGCATGAAGAGAATTGTTTCGTCAAAGCCGGATAAAGCAACAATGTGCGCGATATCTTAGGAAAACCGCGTACTATATCGAACGGCTCTATGAATACGGCTGTGCCACCTTCGGCTGAAGAAATGGGTTTATCAAACCTGAATAACTCAGGCTTTGAGCGAACATACTGCAGCGTCTTTCTCTTTAGCGCTCCGGTTATCCTGTGCTCAGGGATTTCAAGCAGCCTTGATATCTTTTCAACATCTAATTTATTAACCAGTTCTGAGACATCCTGTCTCATCCTATTCATCCTTTTTTGGAAGGGGTCATCACGGCAAGATGCCTGATAATCCCTCTCCTGCTGATAACACCCACAATTTCGTCCTTGAGATTCAAAACAGGTACTCCGCCTATGTTTTCATTCAGCATTAGAGATATGACCTCGGATATGGGAGTATTCGTCCTGACAGATTTCACGTTGCGGGTCATGATATCCTCCACGATGAGGTTGCGAATCCTTCCATCCTGCTGGTTATCGGGTACGAGAGCCCTGAAATTCATCATTGCTCTTGCCACATCCTTTTCTGTTACGATTCCCACCACATCGACGTTCTCGATCACAGGAAGCCTTCCGATATCGTTATCCAGCATGATGCGCCTTGCATGCGAGACCCTGTCCGCGGGACTTACTGATATGGGTTCCTTCATGATTTCAGCAGCATACCCTTTCACAGCTTTAGCCGTTTTCAGGATCTCATGAGGTGTCACCCATCCCAGGATATTACTGTTATCACTCACAACGAGAATCCCGCCTGTTCTGTCCATCAGCGCAATTGCATCCTCAATACTTGTATCAGGAAGCACCTTTCTGAACATATCCGTCGTGGCGGCTGCAACATGGAGCGAAGATGCCGGAAGATTTGAAGTCTTCCACGTCCCGAGTTTGCTGGCAATGCTCCTCACCGTAATCACGCCCAGAAGTTCGCTGCCGTTTATTACGAGCAGCCTGCGCGTATCATGCTTATCCATCAATTGCATAGCATGTGAAATCTTATCCGATTTATGGACCGAAAGTGGTTCTTTCATAATGTCTTTTATTTTCATGTTATCATCTCACTTTGATGAACCCAATAATATTCAACTCTTTTCGACGGGTTCATCAAACATTGTCATTATTGATTTTACAATGTTCTCTCCTGTCAGTATCCCCATAATCCCATTGCCCTGCACAGGCAGCCCGTTGATTCTCTCTCTAACCATTATGCCTGCGGCATGCGTTGCAAGGTCGTCGCTTTTAATGGTAATAAGAGGGCTTGACATGATATCTTCAGCAACGAGCGGCACTTCGCTTATATACCTGTATTGTTTTTTTCCTGCGGCGCTCTCCTTACGGGTCATCTTTATCTCCTTTTGAGGCAGACCCCCTTTTTTATCTTTCATTTCTGTGAAAGCAAGATTTGAACTTGTAATGATTCCCACAGGCATATCGTTATCCTCAAGAACAACGGCTCTATCCATTGAATTCGCATCGAGTTCGTGAAGAATGTGGCTGATGGTATGATGCCTGTGAACCGTAAGGGCTGACTCGATTTTCAAATCCTTGACTTTCAGCGGAAGATCTAATTCTGAGAAATACCTGATTAGATCCCACTTTGTGGCTATTCCTATCACTTCATTTTTATTGTTGACAACGGGCAGCCCTCCTATATTATTCTCACTCATCAGTTCAGCGAGCTGCTTGGGCGTTGCATCGGGAAATATCGTTATCATGCTCTCGGTCATAACCTTTTTTACAGGTATGTGGTCAATTGGGCGGCGCCGCCATTGGGGTTCAGCCTGGTTAAGCCTTCTGCTTATGTCTTTTTTTGTCACTATCCCGATGGGCTTATTATTCTCGATGATTACAAGCCTTCCGATCTTATGGCGAAGCATCAGGTTTCTGGCTCTTGCCACGTTTTCATCAGGCGATACCACATAGACCGGTGAACTCATTATATCCTTGATTTTCATATCATACTCCTACTCTGCCAATGCCCGGACAAAATCACGCTCGGTTATAATCCCTTTCAATTCGCCTTCCTCAAGCACTGGAAGCGAGCCTACGTTCTTATCCAGCATAACGCCAGCAGCTTCCCCGAGGTCTATCTCAGACCTTGTGTAAACAACATCCCTTCTGATGAGGGTGCGGATGGGTACCTCAAATACCTCTTTTGCATTGCCAGTTATAAGCTTGTTAAAAATATCCCCGCTTCCCAAGAAACGCATGATATCCGAAGCTGTTATTATGCCTATAAGGACATTATCCTTGATAATAGGAAGCCTCCTGAAACCATTATTTATCATGGATTTGGTCGCAGTCCCAACCGACATCTCGGACGGCGCGGTCACTATTTTCTTACTCATGTAGTCGTCCACGGTCTTGCCTGTGACAATACCCGAGACGAAAAAGACAAAGTCCTTTTCTGAGATTATGGCGGACACCCTTCCTTCACCATCAGTGATAGGTATGCCTCCTATATTTTCTGTTAGCATTGTATTCAAGGCATCCTTTAGCGAATCTTTTTCATTAAGGGAGACAACATTTTCTTCCATAATCTCGCTGATACTGGCGTTGACGGCGGAAAGTAAATTCCCTTTGAAGCTGTTCTTTACAATCAAATTTCTTTTGCCCCCTCCAAGAAAATCTACGATATCCTGCGAGGTCACTATTCCTTTCAAGCGGTTGGTACCTGCATCGGCGATTGGAAGTCTCCTGAAACCTCTACCAAGCATGGTTTTTACAGCGTCTATTATCGGCGTCGTGGGCGGAATTGTCACCACTTCCCTTGACGCAATGGTCATTATATCTCCCGATCTCTCGGAAATCCTGGATTTAAAATCAATTGGCGCCATGTTCCGCATATACCCTCTGGGATCCTGTTGCCCTTTTTTAGTTTTATTCCTGATATTCATAAAACACCTTTAAACGAACGCTTTTATTATATCGTTCCTATCAACTATACCTACAAGTTTTCCGTCATTGACCACGGAAAGCCTGCCTACATCAAGCTTCATGAATGCCTGAATCGCTTCCTTTAAACCCGTTTCTGGAGCTAAAGAATAAGCCGGAGTGCTCATGATCTTTTCAACAGACGGGGACATGGTAGATTTGGTGCCGTGCTCATCTTCCCTTTCGATTCTCGCATAGCCAGCTTTGATTATATTGCGCCGGGTTACCATGCCTATGAGTTCATCGTTTTTTACCACTGGATATCCAGAAAAACCTGTCTCTTTCATGTTGAGCCAGACCTTGGCTATATTGTCCTTTGGAGAGCATGTTTTAACATCGGTGGTCATTATTTCAGAAACCTTTTTTGAGGGAATCTTGTCAAGGTTCAGGTTCCTGAATATATCCACCATGCTAAGAATGCCTACCAGTGTCTTGTCCTGCCCGGATTTCAGCACTGGAACGCGCCCGAGTCCTGACTCTATCATCAATCTTGCAGCCTGCATCATTTCCGCATCAGGAAAGACAAACGGGAACTCGGATGCATAACCTTCCACAGTAACGTTGGATTTAGTGGAATATATGTTTAATATTTCCTTTTCGTTCAGGATTCCGATTACTCTTTTCTTGGAATCCACCACAGGCAGCGTACGATAATTTCTATCCCTCATCACCTGGCGCGCATGTGTCATAAAATCCGAGTCGTGTACAAAAACAGGATTCTTTGTCATTACATCTTGCACTTTCATAGCCTCTTACTCCTTTTCTCGTGTATAAATATGTTATTTAAAATTCTGCTTGCTATTCCAGGGTCTCTCTGCAGCTTTCGCAAAGGAGCTTTCCATCAACGAGGAACAGGTTATCCACATTATCCCCGCATTCCTCACAGATGCCGCGAAGAATCTTTTGCGGGGTTTCTATCGAAATCTTTTCCCGATGCATTTTGATAAGATCGGAAAAGATACTTCCCATTTCTGCTGAAACTGCGATGAGATCCATATCGGTGACGATACCAACGAGCTTTCCAGTTTCAACAACCGGCAATCGCCGTATCTGCATTTTTAACATCATGTGCATGGCACCTGTGACGTCCTCTGTTGCAGGTATGGTTAAAAGAGGAGTTGTCATCAATTCTTTGATGGAAATATCATCCGGATTGAGATTCCTGGATACGATTTTCCTGACAATATCGCGCTCTGTGACTATTCCCACAGGCTGGCTTTTATCCGTGATGATGACACTGCCAACATCATATTCAAGCAATTTTCTGGCTAAGTGCTGAACATCACTTTTGATATCTATTGTCACGACATCCCTTGTCATTATTTCTTTTACCGGCATCTTGACTTCCATACGTAATCCTCCCTTATGTTAACTATGTGTTTTGTTGTGTTTATATGTTATGCTGGATTGATTTTATCCTGACGATAAATATTTGCAATAGCGCCGCTTTTAATGCTGCCTTATTCTTTTAACATTTTAACCATTTTAATGGCTGCTTCGACCGCCCGTTTTGCATATTCTACACGCTCGTGTGCATCAAGCCGGCTCATGCCGGGTCCTGAGATTCCAAGCGTTACAGGCTTTTTATATTCAAGAGCAAGGTCTGCTATCTTCCGTGAGGCGTGCTGTATTACTATCTCATCGTGTTTGGTTGCTCCCTGTATAACGCATCCGATTGTTACTACTGCATCGATATTCTCATCCTCTGCGAGTTTCTTTACTGCCAGAGGCATATCAAAAACTCCCGGGACGTATAAAATTTTCTCAACCGAGGCTCCAAGAAAAGCAGCATGCTCCTTTCCAAGGGTCTCCATCTGGATTGTTAAATCACGATTGAATTCTGAAACCACGAATCCTAGTTTAATACTCATTTTAGCACCTTGAGTTTGGTATATCATTCGGTATGTCTATATATTTTACTATTTGATTTATGAAACATTTATATCCCCTCTTAATGTATGAAAGGAGAAAAGAAGGTATAACTATGGTAAAAATATTCTATGAGAAGGATGCAGATTTAAGCGGATTGAAAGATAAGACCATTGCTGTTATAGGTTACGGCAGCCAGGGCGCGGGACAGGCACAGAACCTGCACGATTCCGGGCTGGATGTCATCGTGGGCGTGAGGAAGGGAGGCGAGTCATGGGCGCAGGCAAAGACAGACGGGCTTACGGTCATGACAATGGCTGATGCAGCAAAAAAGGGAGATTTAATCCAGATGCTTGTGCCCGATGAGATACAGGCTGCTATCTATGCAACCGAGATTGCGCCGAACATGAGTGAAGGCAAAACGCTGTGTTTCTCGCACGGCTTTAACATCCATTATAACCAGATCGTGCCGCCCAGGAACGTGGATGTGATAATGGTCGCACCAAAAGGTCCAGGCTTCCTTGTGAGGCGCGCATATACCGAAGGCATAGGCGTTCCTGCACTTCTTGCAATATACCAGGATGCATCAGGACATGCATGGGACATCGGCATGGCTTACGCAAAAGGAATCGGTGCCACGCGCGCAGGCGTGATAGAGACCACGTTCAGGGAAGAAACCGAGACCGACCTCTTTGGCGAGCAGGTTGACCTGTGCGGCGGATGCACGAGCATGATAAAGGCGTCTTTTGAAACACTCGTTGAAGCAGGATACCAGCCAGAGATTGCGTACTTTGAAACATTGCACGAATTAAAGCTCATAGTTGACCTGATACATGAGGGGGGCTTGAGCAAGATGTGGTATTATGTATCCAATACCGCAGAGTACGGCGGCTTAACTGTAGGTCCCAAGATAATAAATGAGCAGTCGCGCCAGGCAATGAAAGAAGCGCTTCGCAGGATACAGAGCGGTGAATTCGCCCGTGAGTTCGTGCTTGAAGGAAAAACGAACAGACCCGTTTTGTCCGCGCTTGAGAGACAGGAGAATGAGCACCAGATAGAGAAGGTCGGGAAGGAGCTTCGCGCCATGATGCCGTGGCTTAAGAAAGATTAGATGTGACCCATTACCTCGGCGAACTCCTCCTGCACTGGTGCCCTTCCTGCAACCTGCCAGTACTCGGGAAAACCTGCGCCTGCACAGCTGCCACCAAAAAAATCGATATAACCCCTCCTGGTGATGTGAGACCCGCTTTCCAATACGATATTGACCTTATTAACAGGACGACAGAAAAACAGTTCGGGGTACAACTCATACCAATGAGCAGGCTCGTGGTGCTGAACAAGGCGCCCTACGAGGACAGGATGGATGAGGTGATTTTTGACGGCGCAGTGATGGGTTCGCTGCGCTTTGAACTTGAAAAGATGGAATGGGTATTCATCCCAAGGCTTGACGGGGCAAGGCTTCTTGCCAGCGGGAAGAAATGGATAATTGTGGACAGGGGTGCGGTAGATTTTATCATAAAAGGGGCTTCGGTGCTTGCGCCGGGCGTGAACGATGCGGATGCCGGCATCATGGAGGATGACGAGGTCATTGTACTGACGCCGCAAAAAGAGGTTATCGCTACTGGAAGAGCCAGGATGAGCGCAGAGAGGATGCTCACGCATGAGAAGGGCATGGCTGTAAAAACGCGCTGGAACGGCAAACCGCAAGCTATAGGGCAATCATATCCGGAACAAAAAAGGACATGGGACGATGCTGTGCAGGCGAATATACATATACTGAAAAAAATGGAGGAAAAAGCACACAGCTTCATAAAAAACGTGGCAGAAACCACCAACAGACCTGTTACAGTCTCGTACTCAGGCGGGAAAGACAGCCTTGCAACAGTGCTTCTTGTGCGCGATGCCGTGCCGGAGTTCGATATCCTTTTTGCCGACACCGGTCTTGAATTCAGGGAGACTGTTGATAATGTAAGACAGATAGCAGAGGAGCTTTCTTTGCCTTTGAAGCTGCGCTCCTCAGGCGAGTCTTTCTGGCAGGCAATAGATAATTTCGGACCTCCCACAGTTGAAGCCAGATGGTGCTGCAAGGTGTGCAAGCTCGGGGCTATAACGCAGATCATAGAGGAAAACTATGAAAACGGCTGCCTGACATTCATAGGCCAGCGAAAATACGAAAGCGAAATAAGGGCTAACAGCGAACATATCTGGAAGAATCCCTGGGTAGGGAATCAGATAGCTGCCACGCCTATTCAAAACTGGACAGCACTGCATGTATGGCTGTACCTTTTCTGGAAAAAGGCAAAATACAATCCTCTGTACGAAGAGGGATTCGACAGGATAGGATGCTGGCTGTGTCCCTCGGCAAGCATGGCTGATTTTTCTCGGCTGGGTGAAATACATCCCGAATTGTATGAAAAGCTTGAAAAATACCTCAAAGAACATGCTTTGCACAACGGGCTGCCGCAGGAGTGGGTGACATACGGCTTCTGGCGCTGGCAGGTTCTTCCAAAATCGATTAGAATGATGGCTGAGAAAAAGGGCATAAACCTTGTCCGGAAGCATGAGAAAAAGCCAGTTAAATTTACCGTGGTGGTTGGATACCGACCCTGCAGGGCAGGCGGGGTTACAGCAGAAGGCAGTTTCGGAATGCCGTTAAATCTCCCTCTGATAGAAGAGACGGGGCTGCTCGGTGTAATCGGAGATACAAACTCGATTGACGGCGTTATACTTACTCAACGCGGAGAGGATAATGTCCATGTTTATGCCAGCGGGACGGTGGTTGCAAGAGGCAGCGACGCAGAAAAGACAAGGGAATTAATCGGGCTTGCGGAAAAGACAATAAGGCGAGCGCTGGCATGCACGGGATGCGGTGTGTGCGTGGGACAGTGCGAGGTGCGGGCGATCAGCGTCAATGGAACAGCAAGGCTCAACGGGAAATGCACCCGCTGCGGGAAATGCACATGGGCATGCCCTGTGGTGAAGTTCGGGTAGTTGTCACCCACCGAAGGCGCAAAGAACGCAAAGCTTATAAGTATATTACAAAAATTATAAATCTGCGGCGCCTCCGCAAACCCATGTAGCCCCCAGCCGCACCGCCCGCCCCGCCGGCGCGCGGTTGAGATTATATTGGAGGAGAGCAGGGTCAGCATAGACATTAAAACTATAGGGCGCAGTAAAAAGGCAATTAGAAAGTATTAAAGGGCTGAATATCATCCTCTGTTTGATGGTTGATTGGAAAAAAATTAAGTTAGTATATGATGAAGACACTATATGGCATATAGCAAAGCATAGAATTGACCTATCCGAAGTTCATAAAGTTTTAGCAGGATATTTTACCATCCAAAGGAGGATAGTAAAAGGAGTTTTAAGATATTTAGTGTTGGGAGAATCGTATGGGCGGATTCTGGTGTTAGTCTTAGAACCGGTGGGAGGAGATGAGATGCTTTTAATTACAGCATACGATGCCCCAGAGAGTCGCAAAAGGTTATATAGGGAAATGGTTAAAAGGTAATACAATGAGAAAATTCACAGCCAAAGATGAGGAAGACCTTATAAAGGAAATAGAGAGCGATCCAGAGATTGATAAAAAGTGGGGTCCTCTTATAAAAGGTCACGTAGTTGAGATAAAATATGCCGGCGATAAAAGTGCGGCGGGTGCTAAAAGTAAAAAGTCGAAGGCAGTTCCGGCATGATTTTAGTTTATTAAAACTGGTTTTGGTGCTCTCTTAAACCGACCAATCACCAGTGCCCCAAAACTTAACAAAAAACAACGAACTCGACCAGTTCGTACGAGTCCGCATCAGTCGCTGCTTGGCGAATCCATCGCAAAGGGCGCAAAGAACGCAAAGTGTATACTCATTATTCCTTCACCCTCGACCCGCCCGGCGGCAAAAACATTGCAATCCTGTCTGGCGAGGCAATAGTCTTAATAAATTTTTTATCCTCGAATTTATCGCCAAGCACCCTGTAAATCTTCTTTGAAAGGTCGTTCTGGTTAAACTCCCCAGGCTCTACCTCGATAACAAACTGCGCCCTGTTTCGGATTGCGCTCACAGGTCCTCCTATCAGTCGTTTCCCCTCGTTAAGCATAATGCCAAGAGCAGCGCCCAGCATGACATCCTTGTAATAGTTGCGCTTGCCCCGGATCACAAAAGCCCCTTTTGCCACATACTCTCCTGATTCCGGCGTCTTTGAGACCTGCTCGGGTAATACCCAGTAGCAGTCCCCGCTCACCTGTCCTGATTTCCAGATGCCCGAATACGATACCGTAAACTGCGCCGCTTCCGTGAGCGTGGTTTCTGGAACCTCTTTTCCTTCCGTTTTGATGACCACGGCAGGCGAACCAGAGACATGGGCGTGGAAGAAGATATCCCGCTTCTCAAGATATTTCTTCACGACATTTTCGTTGCTCTCTGCATCCCTTCCGCCTATCACAAGGAACCCGTCAGAGGAGAAAAACCACCTGAACTGCTCGAACCATTTCTGTTTGTGCACAGGGAGTTTCAGCCGGGTCTTCGGAGCCTCTTCTTTTCCTGTTAAGTTTTTTGTAGCCTCGATTGCCAGAAGCGCCCCTTTTATCTTTGAGGATAGTTTTTTTGATCTATCGTAATAGACCTGGGAATTTTGCGTCACTGAGAGTTTGATATCAAGTTCAACTTCTTCATTATCAAGAGTTACGTTAACAGTCCCTTTGTCTGGATTGATGGATTTGATCGCCCCGGCTTCAGGCATATCAGATTTTTTAAGGATGCTCTTGATATCGTCCCATGAATATCCCTTATCCCTTGCAGTCCTGATGGCGTTCAGGATTCCATCGATGGTCTGATAATTCCCGTATATCAGTTCGCCCTTATGCACCAGATTTCTTTCCTCATCCCTGAACTTCGCCAGTGCCTGCATCTGTTTCTGCAGCCGGTACTCATACACCCCGAGCTTTTCCGGTTTTATCTCTTTTCCCTCTTTTACCTCCGCACCCTTTTTCTCGGCTCCCGTGCTGAAATATTCATCCAGCGCCTCATTAAAAGTGCCAAAATATTTCTTCTCGTTTTTTTCGTACTGGGACAGCGGAAAGGGGAGTACGTCTATCGGCTTTCCCTCTTTCAGTACAATATTAGGTTTCAGGTCTGCGGCAAGAGGCTTGAAAACATCCGAAAGAGCGCTCAGGAGAGATGCAACATCGCCCAGCTGCCGCGCAAGCGTATTCTTTTCAACCCCGGCGCGGAGGCAGAGTTCTTCAGCATACTGCCCTCCCATGTTCATGCGTGTCGCCAGAGTCCTGACGATATCAGAGTCTGATCGAGAGAACATCTCTTTTAAATTATCCAGCGTAGCTGTGACAGGGCTTAGCTGCGCCTGCGGAAGCTCATAGACCTCTCCCCGTATCACCTTCCTGTCCCTGAAGCTGATGGATTTTAGCGGCAGTATTATCCGTTTTTCAGAGTCCAACAAAATGATATTGCCTCGTGAAAAAAGCTCGATCAGCAGTATTGTCCTATCCTCGCCGCGCTGGATTTGGAGTTCGATTATGCGGTCAAAATCATACTGCGAAATATCGGCTATCCTTCCTCCGCTCAGGTGCTTTCGAAGCAGCATGGGAAAAGATTGAGGGAACTTTTGCGCAGTCTCAGGATGTTTTGTGAGGTGCAGGCGCCTTCCGGCTTCGATTACAAGATTTGCCCTTCCTTCCTTGAAAATATGCAATCCAATTCTCATTTCATCCTGAGAATGCTGGTATATCTTTTCGATTTTAGCATCGAGAAGGCGGGGACGCAGCTCCCTGATTATTGCTGCCACGTCCACGCTTGACATTTCCTGTTTCATTAAGGCTATTGCTACCTGAATTAACTTAAGTTAACGGGTTGCAGTGGGATTCATCGAATTGCAAAAATCCCTTGAACTTGGGATTTCATTTCTTCGCCACTCCCTCACCAGCTCTCACTATTCTATCAATCAGCCTATACTCCACTGCCTCTTCTGCTGTAAAGAAGAAGTCCCTGTCAGTATCTCTCTCTATGACCTTCATGGGCTGCCCTGTGTGATAAACCAGGATTTCATCCAGACGTTTCTTGATTCTGTTCATCTCTTTCGCCTGAATTTCTATATCCGATGCCTGTCCCTGTGCGCCGCCAAGGGGCTGGTGTATCATCATTCGTGCATTGGGAAACGCCACCCTTTTCCCCTCGGCTCCCGCTGCCAGCAAAATCGCAGCCATCGAGGCTGCCTGTCCAATACAGATGGTTTCGATACTGCATTTGATGCACTGCATGGTATCGTAGATGGCAAGACCTGCAGCAATCACTCCTCCAGGACTGTTTATGTAAAAGTGGAGATCGCCTTCGAATTCTTTCGCCTCTAAATAAAGAAGCTGTGCGATGATGCTTTCTGCCGTATCCTCATTGATATCACCTGTGAGGAATATTTTCTGGTCATCAAGCAGGCGGGAGTAAATATCCAGCGTATGCGGACCCTGTGGTGTTTGTTCAGATACATAAAGCAACTTTGGTGTTACCATTGTTTTGTCCTCCTTTTATGTACTATCATTAATTATATCAAGTGGTATAAATACTCCGCAATCTTCATCGTCACATCCACTCCGCAAGCCTCGAATATACCTTTCCCGGAAGGCGTTCCATTGATCTCAATAACATAATCCTTATCCCCCTCTATAATATCCACGCCTGCATAAACCGTGCCTATTACTTTTGTGGCTTTTAAGCCCAATCTTTTCTGCTCATCGGTCAATATGCAGGGCTTCGCACTGCCTCCCTGGCTCAGGTTATTTATCCATCCTCCGGCTGGTGCAACCCTGTATATCGAACCCACAACCCTGTTATCCACCACAAATACCCTGATGTCCCTGCCCGGATTGGGTATGAATTCCTGCATGTAGAGAAAAGCGTTTTTTTCAAGCAGAGCTTTAAGCCTTCGCCTACCATTATCGTTATCCTCTACCCGTTCCACATCTATGCCTTTATAGCCGAAAACAGGCTTCACCACAGCGCAGGTAAAGGAAGAGAGCGCACCGATAGCCTCACGCATGTTGTTTGTAACCACAGTTTTCGGCGTCGGGATGCCATTTCTCTGGAACAAAAAGCTTGAGACGTACTTGTTCGCAGCTTTTGCTATTGCTTCAGGCGAGTTGATAACCGGGATTCCAAGCTCTTTGAGATGGCATATGATATCGAATCTGAAAGCAGCATCGCTATTTGTGGCAGGTCCGAGGTCGCGAACGACGACTGCATCGAGTGTTGTTAAATCGCTTTTGCCTGCGTATATGAAGCCTGATGAGATATTCGAGGTCGCTTCACTGAAGCTGAATTTCACTGGATTCATGCCGTAATGCTTAACGGCATTACAGAGAGCAACACCAGTCCAGTCATGCGGGTCAGTTACTGCAATTCCGATTTTTTTCATGATATTTGCCCTGAAAAATCGCTTATCCTGGCAACACTTGCCCCGAGATGCGGGTATCCTGATACAAGGCAGGAGAGAAAATTTACCACCTTTTCTGCGGCATCGATTATCACCCCATCGCTTGATGCGACAATATCTTTAGAACGTTTCAAATCATAATCCACATGCTTTGAGGTCTTTGCCTCTCCTATCAATCCAAAATCTTGGATTCTCTCCTTCAGCATCTTTGCAAACAAACCGCTCTTGCTGATCTGGGAATCCAGAATAAACGAGACATAATCCGGATTATTTTCCTTCAAAAACTGCAGTATAAGCTCAACCGCTTCCTGGGTGTTTTCAGAAGCCTTAAAATTCCTGAAAATACCCTTAATATCCCTGATAACATCATCATCGCACAGAAAAGCCTCTTTATTGAGAACGCTTTCCATCCCGATTACGATGTTGTATCCATCAATCAAGATCTTATTTCCTTTTATTGCACCGCATGGCAGAAATTTCCCCCTTCTTTTCTCTGCAACAGACCTTGAGATAACAGCCCGTGAAAGAAGAAACCTTGCCTCATCGTTCAGGCGATAGTGGTTGCATACAAAAGCCACCGCACCTCCGGGAGGATAGCCTCTGTCGAGGAGGTAGCGTATATCAGCGTCAGCATGCTCAAGGCTCATGCAGCCACCTTGAACCTGAGAAGCGCCGCAATGCCTCCAAGGGATTCAAGCTTTTTTCCCGGCTCAAATTCAGTGCTGAATACCACAATTCTCCCCTGGGAATGTTCAACATCTTTTAAAAAAATATCAATGGTCTTACCCTCGCGCTCTGTACGGAGCAGCTCATCCGTGATAAGCAGCGTCTCGATAGCACCCATGCTTTGCGCATTTCGTACCTCTTCCATACCATAAGCAGCCTTGCCCTCTATTGATATTTCCTTCATCAATTCCTCGATGAGTTTTGCCTCCCTTCCGATCCTGGATTCCTCCATTATCCTGTCAACTGCGCCGCGCCGCAGCACCTCCTGGAAACCAGATACACCGATGGAGGAGGTATCCTCAAGAAGTATTTTTTTTGCAAGTTCAGGTTCTTTTGTCTTTAAAAAATCCAGAAAATCCTCTTTCGTGAACCCTGGTCCGGCAAGGATCACAGCTTCCACCTTTTCCGCTGCCCATTTTAATTGCGACGCAAATTCACCGAAGAACTCGTTCCGTTTATTGCCTTCGCCTTTCCCAAGCGACTGCTCAAGCGACGAGGATTCCTCCACCCCGTACTGCCTCACCACTCCTATGCAAGCCTCTCCTTCCTCTATTGTTGCGATTATTACCCTGGGGCGCCTGGCTGCAAGCTCGGCTTCCCTGAGCCTTTCAAGCTGGTCGTTCTTCCATTGCTTGATTATTGAAAGATTAGTCCCTTCCTCGATGTTAAGCGTGTGATAAGCGCCTGCATCAATCCCCCCCTCTGCAATAATCCCGTGCACGCGCAGGCGGTTTGAGAACCTGTGGAACTCGACTTTCTCAACCTCTATTCCAAGGCGGATGGTTTTTTTATCAGCCTTTTCGGGCCTCAGTTTGTCTGTGGCGCCTTCTATTCGCCGTTTGGTGAATGCGTAAACGATGTCGTGTGGCTCAAGGATATATTTGAGATGCCAGAGATCGTCCAGGGATTCGGTAATAAGTGAAATCTCCCCTTCATTGAACCTGAGTTCTTTTTTCAAGACCTTCATAAAGCCATCCCTCGTTTTATGAATCCACGTATGGCGATGCCATATGTCAAGGGTCGCGCCCCTTGAGGATGCACACACGTATTGCGTAGCAATAGGTGGATACGCAAGCGTCTGGCGTGACAGTCGTACGGCGTCAACTGACGTGACGGTTGTGCGGTGTAAACTGACGCAAAGGTTTTTGATAAAACCTTCCTAAAGTTTTTCATAATCACCAGTATTTACGCATGATATACAAAAGAATTAGAATGAAAACTATTCCCACTGACCAGAATACCGGTTCTCTTGGAGTAGATATTCTAACAGATGAGCTGTCATTAACTGAATTCTGGGTATCTTTTGGTATTGCTCTTGTTATATTCGGCAAAGGCTTCCCGGGATCGGTATACTGATAAACAGGGAATAGCGAAACAAGGTTTTGTTCAGATGAACCCGAATATATATTATCAACTTTAATAGATAGTATCGTCCTGTTGGTTTTATTGTACGTGAAATAACCTTTAATAGCCACGATTTCACTTTTTACAATGTTATCATCTTCTGTTAATTGAAGCCAGACAGAATCACCACTTACACTTTTTAGAGTCAGTACATACCCCTGGTACAGCCCATAGGAATCACCTGTGGCAAGATAAATACTGGTTCCATTCAACAGGCTATCGCTGGCTGCCGATGCCACAGGTATTAATAAAAATAAATATAAAACAGTTCGCAACCTGAGCATAATATTTTCATTGAGTTTGTACGCATGCTTATATATTTCCTTTGCATCTGGCAGAAATAAGAAATATGGTAATTTCAGCCAGATTGTGTTCAGGCAGAACAGCGTTTGAAGTTAGTACCAATATCAAAATCGACCTGATTAGCGCAAGCCGCGTTTTGAATACAAGGGTAGCGACAAAACATATATTACTGTTGGATTATAAGGGAGTTGAAATCTCAATGTACCCCAGCGGCAGGATGCTCATCAAAGCAAAAAGTAAAGAAGATTCCCTTGATGTAGCAAAAAATCTATTAGCTGAGTTGGGATATGCTGGAGAATGACCAAAAACATGATAAAACATTAAAATAATAAGGGAAACTATGAGAAGCTATCTAATCGTATGGTTTAATAGTGAAGGAGCAAAGCCGTCTGAGATTAATCAGCGTCTTATGTCCCTTGGGTTTAAGCCAATGCAGGGCACCCACGATTATGTCTATGAATGGGGGAAAAATGTGAATGTAGAAGAGATCCTGCGTTTTGGTGATAAAGTCCAGGTTACACTGCAGGGTTTGAACGTGATGTTCAAGCTTGAAACCATTAACAGTTAGTTATCTTATCTTTTATCATTTTTGTTATCGAAAACTATTAATCGCCACAAAACAACATAATTATTTACCTTATTGCACTGCAATAAGGTGCACGCTATGATGAGCTAGCAGGGATCGGCAGGAAAACCACATTGGAATATAAATCCAAGTTTCCAGGGTGTAAATGCCCCGTGACCATTCAAGGTCTAAAAGGAAAGTGGTTCGACTGGGATTTCTCCTGTTTAGGGTGCTAATTAAGAAAGCGCATGGAGCGCGATTCACGGCAAAGCCAACACAAATTCAGTGTTGCGAGGGTGCTGTGAGCCTTTGAAAAAAAGGTCAGCTCATCAACCCGTTTATTATTCTGCCAGCACTTCCATACCTGGAAGGGTACTTCCATCTCTAATCTTGTATTCCCTCTGGTTGCGATTTCCTTTCCGCAGAAGTATATTGTCACGATACATCCGTGCAAGATACGTGGATACGGTGCTCAGGTTAATCTTCCCGTAAACGCTCTCATATTGCCTTTTCACATCAAGGGATGAGAACCAGACCCTTGGATATTCAAATCGCAAAAACATCTCCAGACGCTCTTTCAGCGTGAGAGACTGTGAACCGTCAATACCGGTCGAAAATGTTGTTTCCTGCAGCTCAATTTTAGTTTTTGCAGCCGATATTATAAATTTAGCTGCAGATATCGCAAGGAATTCGCCTTCGAACCTAGCATCTGCTCTCGTGCCGTCGTCCTTAACCAGATGAATGAACATTTCATCGGCTTCGATTGAATTTAGATAATTTACCGCAAGCTCTGCCGCATCTTGCCCTTTATAATTCAAGCTGCCTGCATTTTTTCCTTCGATTTCAAGACGTATTTTCATTATGCCTCAAAAATAGGAGGGCTGTTCGCCCCATCGAGGCGAACAGCAGAACATCCGGATTCCCCTCCGATGTCCTTCTGGGTGAAATATTTGTTGTGAACTACATGTGAATAGATGGTAGTTATGCTATATAAGCTTTGAGTTTAAATAGAGGTTATTTTCCAGTTGAAACAAAGGGGTAGTATTTTTTAGACAAAAAACAGTTATTCACAGTTTTTAGCCTTAATAAGATATGAATATTACTTAAAATTCTATCACAACTATGTTCAGGTCTGGACAATCTATTTAATGACAACTGTAAATTAAGCTCTTGAGCAGGTGAAATATGGTAGAGGAAAACACGATTGAATCATTACTTGAGGAAAAGCGCATATTCATAATCTCGGGGATGTCACAACGCTGGCAGACCCTTCGGTGGTTGAGGCGCTTGTGAAGGAGAGGGAGTGAAAGCTTTGATGGTAGATTTGATCCGATAAAGGGCCAAGTGGTAATGAATTTATATAAGGAAAGCATAGGACTGCACGGATGGAACCTAAGAACTGTATCGTAAATGCAGAGATCCTGGCCATAGTCGGTGGAATAATCTCTATTATCAGTGTCTTTCTCCCCTGGTTCAGTGCAACAAGCGCAACATCCAACCTCTCGGTGAGCGGTCTTTTCTCAATAAGTGGAAGCGGCATGCTGCTGGGGCTCATTGGTAAAAATACTAACTGGGAATTCCAGGGAATAGGAGTCCTTGCCCTTGGAATCGCAAGCCTCGCAATATCGCTTGTTCTAAGGGGGAAGTTACAAAGTTTGGCATTGATTGCATGCGGCATCCTTATAATAGGCGGAGGGGCGGTCAATCTCTGGAGCCTTCGGGATGTTAGTTTATTCTCAGGGTCAATTTTAGGAGAAACTATTCAGTCCAGTATCGGTTACGGGCTATATGCAGTAGTAATAGGCGGGATGGCGGCTGCAACAGGTGGAATGCTTGCATTGAAAGACATCAACAAATAGTACCGTAGCCACCAAAAAAACTTATTACTCACCTCTGCATAGTGGGGGTCATGATTGTTTCCATGACCCTTGAACTCAAGGATATTCCGGGGCAGCTTGTTTTAGCGCTTTCACCTATATCAGAATTACACGGCAACATTATGAGCGTGGTACACCAGCACGACGAGAAAACCCCGAGAGGGGCAATACCCGTACAGGTCAGGTTTGAGATTGAACACAGGGTTCTGGATAAACTCATAGAACGGCTTGAGAACAGCGGCGTGAAGGTAGCAAGGGTGGGGGAAGAAAGGCTGAGATCTGCGGTTTCTGTAATCCTTATAGGGCACATTGTTCATTCAGACCTGGGAGATACCATAGACAAAATAGATTCCACTGGTTTTGCAGAAGTTGTGGACATGTCGCTCTCCATGCCTGCAATAGAGAAGGCTTCATCCGCATATCTTGTCATCAATGCAGTGGGCAAGAAAGAACTGGGCAAGGCTCTTGACATTCTTCGTGAAGTGGCGCATAAAAAAGACCTGCTCATGATAGAACCCATAAGGTTGAATTTTGATGAACCCGTCGAGAAAGAATGGATATCATCGGATTCATCAAATTCGGAGGGAACATGAAGACAGTCAGGATATCCATCATCGGGTTCGGCGCTGTTGGACAGGGAGTGGCGCGCTCGCTCCTTGCAAAAAAGGAGCTTCTTATTGAGCAGGGCATCGACCTGCGCGTTGTCGGGATATCGGATTCAAAAGGCAGCGAAATAAATACAAAGGGAATTGATCTTGAAAGTGCGCTTAGGAGAAAAAAACAGAAAGGCACTGTTGCAAAAGGAAAAGAGATTTCCCTTGATATTATCCGCGATGTAGAGCATGACATTGTGGTGGAAGTTACTCCCACCAATATCGAAAACGGGGAGCCGGGTTTAAGTAACATGCTTGCTGCGTTCGCAGTCGGGAGGCATGTTGTCACCTCAAATAAAGGTCCTCTTGCACTGCGCTTTACCGAGTTAAAGGAAGCAGCCGAGGATAACGGGCTGTACTTTCGATATGAGGCTACCGTGGGCGGGGCAGTTCCGATTTTCAACCTTATCCATGAAGCTCTGGCTGGAAATACCGTCATCGGGATTGAAGGCATACTCAACGGCACCTGCAATTACATCCTTACGAGGATGGCAGAGGAGAGGATGCCCTATGAACTTGTGCTGAAAGAGGCGCAGGAGCTCGGGATAGCGGAAGCAGACCCCACGTATGATGTGGAGGGCATTGATTCAGCCTGCAAACTGGTGATTATCGCAAACTCCATTTTCGGGCAGGATGCAACATACAGGGATGTTGAGGTTACAGGCATCACCAAAATCACGCCCGAAGCACTTGAGCTTGCGAATAAGAATAATTACGTGGTGAAACTCGTATGCGAGGCAGGGAATAAGCTCACAGTCGCGCCGCGGCTTGTCCCGAAGAGGCATCCGCTTGCTGTGGGAGGCACATTGAACGTTGCGTCCATACTCACAGACCTTGCAGGAAGAATCACCATCAGCGGGAAAGGGGCGGGTTCGATTGAGACCGCAAGCTCAATCCTGAGCGATATCCTGTATATTGTAAGAAATTCATGAAGGCTGTTCTTGTCAGCGGTGAAGAAGCTGAAACCATAAGGCAACAAATGCTTTCAGGGGATGGGCTTGATAAAACAAGAAAGCTTATTGAAAAGAATGGCTTTGTTGAAATCCCGGTAAAAACCAACACCACCGGTTATCCCTTCATCGAGCAGGAAAATCCTGAATTCTATTTCCCGAAAAAGACACTTGGCGATATTCTTGATATACCGGAGTACGAGAAAAAACTTTTGCCCTCAGGATGGCAGATTCTCGGGGATATTATCATAATTTCGCTTCGAGCCGAACTGGAGAATCGAAAAGCAAAGATAGGGAAGGCGCTTTTATCCCTTTATCCAAGATGCATGACGGTTCTTCTCGACCACGGAATAAATGGCAAAATGAGGCAGCCACAGCGGGAAATCATTGCAGGGGAAAAAACAGAAACCATTCACAAGGAAAATAGCTGCCTTTTTAAGCTCGATGCCATGCAGTTCATGTATTCGCAGGGAAACCTCGCTGAAAGAAAGCGCATGAGCAAACTGTGGAGGGGTGAAGTTGTCGTGGATATGTTCGCAGGCATCGGGTATTTCTCCATACCAATGGCGGTACATTCAAAACCAAAAAAGATATTCGCTGTAGAAATCAATCCTGCAGCATCTGGTTATTTGAAGGAGAATATCAGCCTTAACAACGTTGAGGATATAATTGAACCTGTACCCGGGGACTGCGCTATTGTTACTCCGCGCGGGATAGCGGACAGGGTGATAATGGGATATCTGGACGCGCATGAATATCTTCCGCAGGGTATTCGCGCACTCTTGCCAGGCGGGATTCTTCATTACCATGAGGCAGTGCCTGAGGAGATAGAGCGCCGCCCTGCCGAGAGGATAATTGAGGCTGCGAAGAAAGAGGGGCGAAAGGTGGAGATTATCGGGATGCGAAGAATAAAGAAGTACGCGCCGGGCGTGTGGCATGTGGTGGTGGATGCGAGGATGGATTAGGAAAACATCGATCGCCTGCTGCCGCTACACCTTCACCCTCTCCCCGCACTCATTCCTTCTGTAAACCCCGATCTCGGTATTCTTCAAAACCTCTCCTGAAAATACAGGCCCATCCCTGCACACACGCAACCCATCCACGCAGCACGCCCCGCATATCCCAATGCCGCATTTAATATAGCGATGAAGGCTGAATTGCGCCTTCGATGGAGCAACCTCATCGAGAACCTTTTTCATCATAGCCTCGGGACCGCAGCAGTATATCTGGCTGTATCTTTCCCGCGCTTCGAGCAACTCGGTCACAAATCCGCGCTCTCCCTCAGAGCCGTCATCCGTGGCAATCCGCATTTCGCCGACAGCTTCAAAGCGCTCCCTGAACAGCAGTTCATCTTTTGTTTTTGCGCCGAGCAGAGTTGTGACCTTAATTCCCGCTGAGCCTGTCTTTTCAGCAAGCGGTGCCAAAGGGGCTGCCCCTACTCCGCCAGCGATCAGCAGGATATGCCCTTTCTTAATCTCAAAGCCGTTGCCAAAAGGTCCTCTTATGCCAAGAGAATCGCATTCACCAAGTTCAAACAGCGCTGATGTTGCATGTCCGACTTTCTGGACTGTTATCGCATTCTCATAGGAAAGCGCCATCGGTATCTCATCCACTCCCCGGATCCACACCATCACGAACTGCCCCGGGATTAATTCAAAACTGGTATCGAAGAAAAAAGTCCTGATTGTCGGGGTCTCCTCCACAACCTTTGTGATCGCAACATTAACAGGTTTCATACTTCATGCGCCATCCCGTATATGTCATTCAATGTCCATTCTTTTTCTTCTAAAAATGCTTCCATGCAGGAGGAGACATCATCGAAAATATTGACATTATTCCCCACAGCAGAGCCGATCTCAACTGCCCTGGCGCCTGCCATGACGAACTCGATAACGTCCCGAAAGGAAGAAATACCGCCCACGCCTATTACAGGTATATCAAGGGTTTTGAAGAGGTCGTAAACGCATTTTATTGCAACGGGTTTTATGGCGCGACCAGAAAGCCCGCCGAATTTGTTGCCAAGTAGGGGATAGCCGCTTTCGATATCGATTGCCATCCCCCTCACAGTGTTGATTGCCACAACGGCATCAGCTCCGCCCTGCTGCGCTGCCACTCCGATTCTGGTTATATCGGTGACATTAGGCGTTAGCTTCACCCAGACCGGGACTTCGACGGTGCTTTTGACTGCCCTTGTGATTTCTTCAACAAGAACTGGATCCGTGCCTACTTCAGTCCCATAGCCATGGGCATGCGGGCAGCTCACATTGAGTTCAAATGCATCCGGGCAAAGTGCCTTTGCTACCTCTCTGAATTCATCTGGCTCTCCGCCGAATATGCTTGCAATCACAGGCACGCCTCCTTCTTTTGCTTTTTCTATTTCATCCTGGAAATTCCTGTATGAAGGATTGGGAAGACCCATGGCATTCAGGTAGCCGCAGTCCACCTCTACCATAGTCGGGTTGCTGTGACCTGCCTTCGGCTCCGCCCCGATGGATTTTGTTACAACCGCACCCGCTCCGCTTTCGGCTACTCGTTTCAAAGAGCCGCCTGTTGTACCCATGATGCCTGCTGCAAGCATGAACGGGTTTTTGAGTTTCAATCCTGTTAGAGTAAGTGGGAGCATCAAGGTAGCAATGTCTGGTATGTACTTAGCTTTTTTTATTTTAACTATTTTATAGCTTCACGGCAACCGAAGCGAACATACCCATGCCATAGCGCTCTATCTTTAATACATCAAACCCCGCATTTTGCAAAGCCAAAGAAACCTGCTCCCATGAAACTGTACTGACAGCCCCTCCGATTAGAACATCGAACCTTGGAAAAATACTTGCCTTGAAATCTAAATCCACAATCATGAAAAATCCTCCCCGCTTCAACACGCGAGCCGCCTCAAAAATCGCTTTTTCATAACCCGGCACATGATGGAGCACTGTTATCGAGACAACAGCATCGAAACTGCTTTCCTGGAAATTCAGGCTGACCGCATCCCCCCATTCCACTCTTATCCTGTCCTGAAGACCTCTGTTATTGACATTCCAGATCGCAGTTTCCACCATATCGCGTTCGTAATCAATGGCTATAAACCTTGAATATTTCAATTTTTCAGCCAGAAAAATAGCTCCAAGTCCCTGCCCCGTTCCTATTTCAAGAACAAAAGGAGAAGACGGAAAATACGGTATTAAAGCAGGTAAGAGCTTATTTGCCAGGTATCTCCAGATATATGCATGAAGCCGCGATTTGCAGTAGAACTTTTCTATACCGGATATCATGGTTTTATTATTTTCGATTGTAATAATAATATAAAGCTATTGCCACAACAAGTGTTATAAAACTGACCGCGTTGGCCACAATAATGATATTATCCCCAAGATGAATCCCATACAGAGTCCAGAGCACTACGCCTGCGCTGAACTGGAACAATGTAACAAGGCTCACGTCCTTTACAGATTTTATGCTGTGCATTTTTATTATCTGCGGCACGAACCCGAAAGTTGTAAGCACGGCAGCGGCAATTCCTATTAAATACCATTCCATACTCATGTCTCTCTTTTTTACTTAATAAGCAAATTCATCAGCCTGTGTCCTTCCACAGATCCAAAAACACCCTCTTTTGCTGCGAACTCATCAAACCTGTCCACATAATCCGCGCTTTCAGTGGAAGAATATATCGCAAAAGGAACTGGCTCTCCTGTGTGCGTTCTCACAGAAATGGGGGTGAAATGGTCTGGCAATACCATAATACTATAGTCCCCGGCAAGTTCATTCAACATGCCTCCAACCACTTTCTCATCAAAATCCTCAATTGCCTTTATCTTTGCTTCTATATTTCCCATATGTCCTGCTTCGTCAGGCGCCTCCACATGCACAAGCACAAATTCATGGTCTTTTAGCGAACGGAGGGCATACGCTGCTTTACCGGAAAAGTTGGTATCCAGATATCCCGTAGCCCCGGGAACATTTATGATATCAAGACCGGCATACTTCCCGATACCTTTTAATAAATCCACTGCCGAGATAATCGAGCCTGAAACTCCGAATAAGTCCGCAAATCGAGGCATGTTCGGCGCCCTTCCCTGCCCCCATGGCCAGATAAGGTTGGCTATGTTCTTCCCGGCTTTTCTTCGCTTCATATTGATTTCATGGTTTTCAAGTATTGGTTTTGATGCTTTTATGAGAGCTATCAGAATCTCCGAGCCCTCCCCGCGCGGCAGGCAATCATCTACTGACTGCCCGACCACATCGTGAGGCGGTGTACATTGTGCCTTTTCGCCTTTTTTCATTACAAGCAGATGCCTGTAACTCACCCCTGCATAAAATTTCCCCTGGGTTCCGAGTTCCTCATCAACGGCCTCGATAAGGCTCTTGGCTTCTTCGCTTGAAATATGCCCCGCGCTGTAATCGGCAATCGTTCCTTCCTTCTCCGTGATGAGATTGCACCGGAAAGCCACATCATCACTTCCAAGTGTTATTCCGATGCTTGCAGCTTCAAGAGGACCGCGTCCTGAATAATATTGTGCTGGGTCATATCCCAGTATGGAAAGATTCGCCACATCGCTCCCTGCGGGCATATTCTCAGGTATAGTTTTAGCAACACCGCATTTTCCATGCTTGGCGATAAAATCCATGTTCGGGATATTTGCAGCCTGAAGGGGCGTGATGCCGCCGAGCTCAGGGATGGGATAATCCGCCATCCCGTCTCCTACAAGGACGATGTATTTCATATCCTCAATAAAGAATGCTAATACAATAAAATATCGGTTGATCTGAAATATCTGTCAAAAATTCTAAAATCAGAGATAACCTTATTTTCAAAATCTAAAGATTCACGGAAATTTAAGAATGGAACTGTTTAACCCTTCGCTACAAGAGCGAAGAATAAAACCAGAACGACTACAAACTGCGGAACTATGTACCATTTTACCATTTTCTGAAGCCCCGCGACACGGTTGTTCAGTTCATCCAGATCTGCCGTGAGCTTCTTCACAGGGTCATCATCGACTTGCGATGAAGGGATTGATATCACAGGCTGAGCCTGAACTGTCGGCATCTGCGTTGCTTTCACCATCTGTGCAGTTTTGATAGTCTGGTTAAGTGCATATGTTTTCTTTGGTTTGGTTATTACAGGCCTGACTTTCTCTATCGGCTTAAAATTCGGATCCTTTCCTCTTCCTAACGTATGGAATATCTGATCTTCAGTTACGTCCAGTATTGACATGTTGTACCCTCTATATTGATATTGTTATTACTCTTATATAATTCTTTTTACATCAAAAAGTATCGCGGATAGTGAACTCACAGCCTTGCACGGACTTCCTCAGGATGATACCGAAGCTTTACCACTCTGCTTCTCCCGCGCTCCCCCTTGCCTGTAAAATCAGCATCTATTAGTTTGACAGAGCCGAGCTTGTTCAGCATCTCATAGAAGCGCGTGTAGCCGAGGGCGGTCTTTGAGTGGAACCTCTCATAAAGCTCGCCTGAATTGGACTGCGGGAAATCGGCTATCAGTCCAAGAAGAATCTTCTCATCCTTTTTCAACGCCCGCATCATATACGAAAGGTGCACAAGCCGCGATTTTTCATAGGCAGTCTCAACATCCTGCGGGGCTATCGTCCTGCTTGCACGGCGCTCTGCGTTAAGAGCGGCGCGTTTTAAGAGGTCTATCCCCACACGTAAATCCCCGAGAGCAAATGTGTGTTCTGTAATCTTCTCAAGAACGCCGCTATCAAGCACGTTTGGATAAAACCCGAGCTTTGCGCGGTTTGACAGGATATCTTTTATTTCATCGTATGAATACTGCGGGAATTTTATCTCCTCAGGCAAAAACACGGATTCCACTTTCGGGTCAAGCAGATGCGGAACGCCTGTATCGCTCAGTACTGCTATAACGCCCACACGCGCTCCTGGATGCGTCTCGTGCGCCCGCAGCAGCGAATAAAGCACCTCATTGACCTCATTCTCGTAGAAAAGATAATTCATGTCATCGAGCGCTACCACAAGCACTTTCTCGCGCTCAGCGATGTGTTTTACCACTTCGCTGAAAATCTTTTTGAAAGAAACGCCGGATGAAGGAGGAGCATACCCTATAAGCTTCTTGAAAATCTGGGAATACACGGCATATCTTGTGGAATTTACCTGGCAGTTCACAAGCACCGGGATTATTTTAGGCGTGTGCTTCTCTATTTCCTCGAAAATCTTAAGCACAGCCGTGGTCTTGCCTGTGCCGGGAGCGCCGATGCACAGGGAGTTCAGGGGTCGAGAGCCGCCCAGCCCAGGACGGATGCTGTACATCAGAGCCTGCAACTGCGCATCCCTGTGGAGAAAATGCTCGGGTACGTGGTCAAGCTCGAAGAGCTCGCTGTCTTTGAATAATGTCTGGTCCCACGCGAGAAGGTCTTTCATGTGATATTACTTTCACTTAGCTTTAAATAAGCTTTGCGAAGGTATTTTCGGGTACTTCGCAGGATTTTGTCATTAGAGCCCCGTGAGAACGGTAGATATAAATAAAACTTTTAAAAATATTGAATTAAACATTATATTTAGATGGTGGGTGCTATGAAAATACGATGCATGGGAAAATTGAGTTCGTCCAGAAGAGCTATATATGAAATATCTATGCGGATGTCTGTGAATGTAAGGGTTTCAGGATATGTGTTTACGCTATTGGTTGCGGCATTGCTGCTCACAAACGGTGCGGCAGCGCAGGGACAATGCGATGCAGCCGATGCATTGCTTAAGGCACAGCTGTATGACGATGCCCTGACTAATTATACTGCTTTGCTGAAACAAGACCCAAAACTTGACTGCGCATTGAATGGAATCAATGAATCGCAGCGCGCACAGGCAATAAATTCCTACGAGTTAGGTCGGGCGTATGAGAATGCCAGTCAAGTGGATTTAGCCCGCAATGCTTATATCGAAGCCTTAAAGAAAAACCAGACATTCACGGAGGCTCAGCAGGCTCTGGAATATTTACCTGGAGGGAATATACCCTATTGGCGAGATGCCCGAAGCTGGATAGGGCGATGGGGACAGCCTGTGGGCGAGATTGTAATCTTCCTGCTGGGACTATACATCCTGATATCTCGGATTTGGCCATGGTTACGGAGCTTCTATAAGGAGCCACGATTGGACATCCAGGACTTCGACAAAGGAGCAACGGGACTTGAAATAGGGAAAGGAATGGGAGCGATGATGGAAGAGTCGCTTATGCAGTTAGAAACCAGTGGGGGTGCACATGTGCATCTAGTGGAGGCCGAAATGCTCCCTAAAATTCCTGTTGACGTTAAGTCGGTATCGCCGCAGATAAAGATCATGTCGGACTTGATTGAGTGGATAATTCCTTCGAATGTGATTACTCTATCAGGTTATTTGGAGAAGCCGGGGGATAGCGGTGCTGGGTTGACATTGTCTATTGTGGAGAACCAGACTGGGAATATCCTGAGTAACATTACGATCTGGCAGAAAGATTACGACCCGACAGCGACACAGTCCGCGGTGAAGGACAATGACCCGGTGCCGTACTATTGCTTGGTCGAACCGGCAGCAATCTGGGCCCACTTCCAATTGAGAGCTGCTATGGAAGATGCTGGGAAGTCTGCTCATAGAGGCATTAATGACTGGCAGAGTTACGCTTACTTACGAGCCGGCATGCGCTGGAGGATAGAAGGTAAAGATGACAAAGCGAGGCTAATGTTTCTGAATGTGCTGAACAGACATGAGAACAATTTGGAGGCACTATTCAACCTGGGAGTTATGGATACAGAAGCAGGAGAATATGAACGAGCGCTGGAGCGACTGGAGCTGGTAAGAAAAGACACTAAACCAGATAAGATTGTGTGGTACAAGGCTGAATACCAGTTGGCTGCCACCAGCGGGTACAAAGGCGACCTGTCCAAGGCAGAGGAGGAAGCGAAGATGTTGGTGAAAGCAATCCGGGAAACTATCAATGAACTGGAGAAAAGTAAAAACAAGGCATTGAAAGAGTTCCTGATATCGTTCTATCCGATGGCGGTTATCCTGTATGCGGGAATCCTGGTGGGCAAGGACAATATAAAGGAGGCTGAGACCCAGATCACGAGCATCAACCAAAAAAAACTCTCTTACAGGAGCCGGTATAACCTGGCCTGCTACTATTCCCATGTTGGTGATAATGAAAAGAAGAAATACTCTTCAACTAAGGCATATCAAGAAGCATTATTCCATCTGGAGTACGCCCTCGAAAGAGGAGGCACCCTCGTCCAGTGGGCTCAAAAAGACCCTTCGTTGAAAGGAGTACGTGAGTTTAAGGAGACAAAGACTAAATTTGATGAAATTATCAAGAAGTATGGAACTTCCGTACCTGACACTTCTGACCTGTTACCCTTAGCAGGCTTGGCAATTATCAGGGAGGCTTACGCCAGGCAACTTAAAGAGGAGGGAATATTCTCGCACTGCGACCTGATCCTGAAGGCTGATACACCATCATTACGGGAAGAGCTGGCGAAAAAGCTCGGCATCAGCACCACGCTCCTGCGGCGGTGGGCGCTCCTGGCTGATCTGATGCGCATCGTAGGGAACACACAGTATGCCAACCTGCTGGAAGCTGCAGATGTGGGCTCGCTTGATGCTCTTAAGAAGGTAAGCGACCCGTGTGAACTGGCAAATTTGTTAAGCCAAGTTAACAAGGCACAATCTTTGGTGAAGCAATTGCCGCCTCTGGAAAATGTTCAGCAGTGGGTGCAGGATGCCAGGAAGACTAAGCCCAAGGTCTTGTAGATGAATACTTACCCCAGCACAGTACCATATAATCTACATGTGGTTTGATGCATTAATAGCGCTGCTGGTTGGAAGTTATTATTCCTTATTATAGAGGCATATTTTGCCTAAAGATTTAAATCGTATCAATGCATCTTTATATTTATATGGCAAAAACGATGGATAAATACCTTTATTCCGAAACCGCAGCCGTTCAGGACGTTTACACCCGAAAGATAGGACAGTTATCCCCTTCGGTTAAACTCGTTTTCAAGGTGCTTGAATACAAAGGTCTTCTTACGCAGAAAGAGCTCGTGGCTGAGAGTTACTTGCCCCCGCGAACGGTGCGCTATGCCTTGAGCAGGTTAAAAAAGGAAGGCATCCTTGAAGAGCGGCTCTATTATAAGGATGCGCGCCAGTGCCTCTATGGTGTGAAAAGCCCTCAGCAAGACGAGTTATTGTCAAACTTCGCGTGCGGCATGGTATAGTTTATATGTTTTTAACTGTATTTTTAGGCTATGGATAGGAGCAGTTCAAGGGAGATAGTGCATCTCGTTGCATCCCTAATAGTTCTAACTATTGCGTTTACTCCCTATCCCAGTTTAAGTCGTGAAACACTGTTAATATCAGCTTTTGGAGTGGGGATAGGTTTCATGCTACATGAACTAGCCCATAAATTCACAGCTCAAAAATATGGCTATGTTGCTGACTATGAAGCAAGTCCAATGGGTCTTCTTTTAGCGCTTGGTCTTTCTTTTGTCACTAAAGGTAATTTCGTATTCGCTGCACCTGGTGCTGTAATGATTCGCGGCAAAAGAGCGTTGTACAGCCCGCCTGAAGACCGCTACTGGGAGTCTCTCCAGAGCGCAAAGGAGTTTGCATACATCTCGGTTTCTGGTGCGATAGTGAATCTTATACTTGCGGTATCTTTTATTACCGCTTCATTCTTCGTTATGCCTTCTGGCCTAGCATACGAGGTTCTCAGTAGGGGCGCCTTTATCAATGTGTTCCTTGCAGGATTCAACATGATACCTTTCGGACCGCTTGATGGTGCAAAAGTGTGGCGCTACAACCCGGTATTATGGGCGATGATAGGAATTCCGGCGATTGTCTTGTTTTTTATTCTTCAATAAGGAGACCTTGGTTTTGTAAAATTACGAATACTGGAATCTTTTCGCATTTTTTCAAGTACAATAGTGAAATCTTGGGGCAGAAAGTCGCAGAACTCCTTTATTCTGGGTATAGTTTTTCTCACAATGATTTTTCCGTTATCAAGAGACACATCAACTTTCTCTCCTCCTCTGATCCCAAGTGCTTCCCTTATCTTTTTCGGGATGGTTATTTGTGCATGTCGCGTAACAGTCACGGTTGTCATAAATAATACTATTTAATAATAGTATTTAAAAACGGCGTAGAGAAAGCAGCAATAACTCCTACCGAGCTTGAGAAGAAGATGTGAGCGCTTCGGGAGCGCCGTCGGCGAGTGCGGCTGTGCCAGCGTGGGTTGTGTGAGGGAGGGAGGCGCGACCGAATAGGAGTTTATTATTTCTTAAAATCCTTCCTGAACTATCACTGAAAGCTCTTCCAGTATATCTTCCGCGGTCATCTCTTTTGACTCATGAACTCCATCTTTCCTGTGCACATGGTCTGGAAAAGTGGAAACTTCTCTATGATGAGGCGCATTGTCCCATCTTATTATAAGTTCATCATTTTTTTGGAGATGATACGAATATTTATCGCGTTTTATCCTGTCCTTAAGAATAGTGATATATTCAGAAACAAATAGTTCTGACCCATCAATCATCAGAACCCTGCAATCCAAAAATCCAGAAACAGAGGTGATGAATTCATCAAGTATCTCAATATCCTTAACAATCGGAGATGCGGTTAAAGATGCCTTGAGATCAGCAAGGAAGTTCTCAAGCATGAACTACCTTTTCAATCTCCTTTAACCGTTCCATGAGCTTGTTGAATGTATCCTTATAAGCATACCATTTTAGGTATTCCCTGTCATCCCCAAGTTTGCCTGCCTTGAATTTCTCGTAAAATTCGTCTGAGCTCATTTTGTGGCGTTTTTCAAAATCAGCAAGCGAGTTCTTGAACTGCTTGAGCTCGCGCTTGACCATGCCCAGCTCTACCTTTAACATTTTATTTATAGTGGACTCTATATATTTTTTCTCGAACTCAAGACCGTGGGAGAGTTGGGAATTTATGGCTTTCACGTATTCGGAGGACATAACTGTAATATGCATTGGCTTTTAACGTTATAAAGGTTGCTTGAATAAAATTGGAACATTGCTGGCGATGCGTGGCTCGGCGGCGCCGTCGGCGAGTGCGGCTGTGCCAGCGGGAGTTTGCAGAAGAGGGGCGGCGCAATACCAAAAAAAGAAAAGGTTAATATTGGATGACCTAGGATAAATTCTATTTAACTTCTATTTTGATCGTATCTGCTCCACTGGCTTCTTTAATTGTATCTGAAAGGATTTTTTGACCTTGCTTAATTTCAAATGTAGCTTCCCAGTTTAAAAATGAAGATATCATTGCGTAAAGATATAATAACGCTACTGGGATCATTAAGAATATTAATTCAAAAATCCCCACATTTAATACATCCCTAAATACACTAAGATTAGGCATATCGGGCATTTTTTCTATTGGATTGAAATTAATAGTGTCTTTTATTACAATTCCAGTGATGGATAAAACTATGATTATGATATATAATATCGTAAATCCTTTAAGTCCCTTTTTTAAGATTCTTCTCCTATCAGCATGCTGTTTTTCTTCTTTTTGCAAAATTAATATGCTAAACATTACAACAATCCCAAGAAGCGCCGCAAATACTTGCGCTGCAGTGGAATAAAAATAATAGAGAGTGGGCTGGGTTTCAGAAACTACTAAGACATTAAAATAAAACAATAAAAACATTAATAATATAATATACATAACCAAAAGACCCATACTCCAAACTTCTGAAAAAACACTTTTTTTATAAGTTATATTTCCCTCCATAGAGGATTTAATAGATTCAGGTAAATATCTTTCCCTTACCAAATAATAAATACCATAAGCCAAGAAAAGTATGAAAACTTTAAAAAACAAAAAATCAATACTCGAAGAAGTTAATAAAGGGAATAATGTAAATACAAATGAATAAGTTGATGCATTGAATTTTTTATCTTCTTCCGATGACTTATTTAATCTCCATGCGAACATAAAATAGGAAAAAAGTACAACACGTAATGAATACACAACTATTATTAACATCAAGATAAACGAAACGGACTTAGAATTTGATCTAATTAATTGTGGAATAAATATTATAATAAATAAAATATTCACCATAAAATCAATTTTATTTGTTAAAAATTTATTTTTAAATTTTTTACGCAAAATAATATCCAGTCCAAAAACAAAACCTGCGATAATCGAAACAATACCCAAAACATACAGCAATCCTAGATCTACATTAGTATCCTTTTTTGAAGCTATCAATAGGGTCATTAAGCCAAAAAAAAGTGCATAAAACGAAACTGCATCACTTGGATTCTTCTCTAAATAATCAAAAAATTTAATCACAGAAGAGCGTGCATTCCCAAACATTAGTTACCATCTCGTAAACTATTATAATAACGACTCATTGGTATTTCAATCTTAAATCTATATCCACTCTATTCATTGTCTTGAGAACAAAAAAATTACTTTCCCAGCTTCCCCAGCAGCACTTCCCTCGCCGCCCGCGCATCTGCCCTGCCCTTTGTCTTCTTCATCACCGCGCCCACAAGCGAGTTGAGCGCCTTTTCCTTTCCGGCTCTGTAATCAGCCACAGCCTGTGGGTTCTCCTTTATCGCCTCAAGCGCCGCGGTCTCCACGATGTTCCCTTCCACTTTTAGCAATCCCTTTTCTTTAACTATTTCACTAACTTTTTCCTTCGATGGCACTTTCGGTATGGCTTTCTCAAGAATGGCTCTTATGGTTTCTACTGCACCATCTTCTGAGATTTTATTGTTTAACAAGAAATCAAGTATATCTAACATATCTTTTGATGTTAGTTCACGCTCAGGGGTTTCTGGTTTTTGTGTTCGAATAATAAAAATATTATTTTTATCCCTAAATGCCCCACATGCACAATTAAATCTATCATTTTCCAAGAACATTCTTTTGCCGCAATTCCAACAATTCGGTGGCTCTTTGTAGACATTAAAAGATGCATCACGGTAATTCAATTCGCCTTTCAGCACATCGCATATCCACACGGCAGCCATTTTGGGGGCTGCTCTCTTTGCTACATCTTCATAAAATTCTGCCAGCCTAATCTCAGATGTCAGCGCCTTGGCATGGTCATCCATAATCCCATACTGCTCCACAAACCTCATCCGCCTCGCATCCGGCAGCTCTGGCAGCGTCTCCTTTATCGCGGGCGCCCATCCTGAAATCTTGAGGGGCACGAGGTCAGGCTCAGGGAAATAGCGGTAGTCGTGCGCCTCTTCCTTAGAACGCATGGAAAGTGTGATCTCCCGCGCCTCATCAAAATGGCGCGTCTCCAGCACCACAACGCCGCCGCGGCGCAGCACGTTCTTCTGCCTCACGATTTCATACAGCAGCGCCCGCTCTGCCCCTTTATGCGAGCTTATATTCTTGATCTCGGCGCGCTGCCCTCCCATTATGGAGATATTGGCATCCACACGCAAGGCGCCTTCAAGATTGCCGTCGAAAACGTCGAGATATTCAAGTATGTTTCGAAGCTTGTCGAGATATCGCCGCGCCTCTTTCGGGCTCCTGAGGTCTGGCTCGCTCACAACCTCAAGAAGCGCCATTCCTGAGCGGTTGTAATCGATAAGCGTATACTTTGATTTCTCGATTGTGCCCTCATGCACAAGCCTTCCCGGGTCTTCTTCCAGATGGGCACGTGTAATCCTGACTGTATGTTCCCCGCCCTCGCCCTCTATGGTGATATAGCCCTGGCTTGAAATCGGGAAATCATACTGCGTTATCTGGAAGCCTTTCGGAAGGTCGGGATAATAGTAGTTCTTTCGATAAAACTGCGTATGCTCCTCTATCTTGCAGCGGAGAGCCAGTCCAACTTTTATGGCTGCTTCCACTGCCTTTTTATTTATCACAGGCATGGCGCCGGGAAGCCCCAGGCACACAGGGCACACATGGGAGTTAGGTGGGTCGTTGTGATAATCGGTGGTACATCCGCAGAATACCTTGGTCCTGAGTTTGTTCAACTGCACGTGCACCTCAAGCCCGATTTTCACGCCGTCAGGATTTTCATACATTACAATCCCTCCGGTCTTCTGGTATGGAAATCCGTATTCTCTTCAAACGTATAAGCAGTGCGCAATATCGTGGTTTCATCAAAATGCTTCCCGATTATCTGCATCCCGATTGGAAGCCCTTCTGAAAAGCCGCACGGCACTGAAATAGAGGGAACGCCGGCAAGGTTTATGGGCACGGTATCCACATCTGCGAGATACAGCGAGAGCGGGTCATCTATTTTTTCCCCGAGTTTGAATGCAGGATAAGGCATTGTGGGCGTGATAAGGACATCCGCATCCCTGAATGCGCGCTCAAAATCCTGCTTTATTAGAGTTCTTACCTTCAGGGCTTTTAAATAATACTTGTCATGATACCCTGCAGAGAGTGCGTATGTGCCTAAAAGAATCCTTCGCTTTACTTCGTCTCCAAACCCTGCTGCCCTCGCCTGCGAGAATGTGGTATGCCAGTCCGAATCCTCAGTCCTGAGACCGTATCTCATGCCGTCAAAGCGCGCAAGGTTGGAAGAGGCTTCGCTCATGGCTATTATGTAATATGCAGAAAGTGCATATTTCGTATGTGGCATCTTTACTTTCATTCGGCTTGCTCCGAGGTCTTCAAGCGTATGAATCGCATCCCAGACAGCTTTTTCCACATTTTCATCCGTTCCTTCCCCAAAATATTCTTCAGGCACCCCTATTTTTAAACCAGTTACATCGTTTCTTAATGCTGACGAATAATTTGTTTCTCGCGCTACGGATGTGGAGTCGCGAGGGTCGTAACCAGAGATTACATCAAAAAGCGCTGCAAGGTCGCGGACATTCGTGGCAAACGGTCCTATCTGCTCAAGTGAGTTGGCATAGGCGATAAGCCCATAGCGGGATACAACGCCGTATGTTGGTTTTAATCCGACAATGCCGCAGAACGAAGCAGGGCAGCGGACAGAGCCGCCTGTATCGGAACCGAGGGCAAGCGGCGCTTCTCCTCCTGCAACTACTGCTGCGCTGCCTCCGGAAGACCCCCCTGGCACCCTATCCAGGTTCCACGGGTTCCTTGTAGCACCGTAGAAACTTGTCTCAGTAGAGGTACCCATGGCAAACTCGTCCATATTTGTCTTGCCTATAATCACTGCGCCAGCTTCTTTTAGCCTCTCGATAACATGGGCATCGTATGGAGGGACATAGCCTGTCAGAATCTTTGAGGCACAGGTGGTCTGGATACCTTTTGTGGAAATATTGTCCTTGATTGCCACAGGTATGCCTGCAAGGGCTCCATCATGACCTTCTGAATCTATTTCCCTGGCACGGGAAAGCGCACTTTCTTTTGCCTGGGTGATAAAGGCATTCAGTCTGCTGGATTCTATCTTCTCAAAATACTCAAGAACAATTTCGAGAGAAGACTCGGCATGGATTCTTTCTTTCAGCTCATTGATACTTACCATTTACATCATCCTTGGAGCTTTGAAGAAACCATCCTGCTTTTTCGGGGCATTGGAAAGCACTTCCTCCTGCGGCAGCGAGCGTGTGGGGACATTTTCAACATCGTCCCTGAAAACATTGTTCATCGGCAGGATGTGGTATGCAGGTTCAACACCTTCCGTATCTACCTCATCAAGCTCCCCGAAATAATCAAGAACCGAATTAAGTTTGGGCGTGTATTTTTCCTTGTCTTCCTCGCTTAATTCAAGGCGGGATAACCATGCTATGTGCTCAAGGTCTTTTTTGGATATCATAATGCTCTCTGCAATTTGAATTAAGTGTAATAAGCCTTACCATATAAACATTAAATCTGCGTTCATCCGCGGTTCCATCTTTACGCCTCCTTTTTCCTCCTCACAATCTTTAACCCTATCCCTCCCGGCTCTTTCTCATTGAGCAGCTTCAGCTTCCTGCGCCTCTTTCTTCTTCTCCTTCTCTTCCCATATCTTTTCGAGCTTATCCCTGGCATCCTGGAACAGTTCCTTTATCCTTTCCTTTCTGCACAGCTCAATTTCCTTCCCGCACTCCGGGAAAGCCTTCTCGCATCTATCCGCAAGCTCGTAGCAATCTTCTTCGAGAGCGGGCAGATTTTTCTCAATGGCTGCTCTGATGTCCAGAGTCTCAATTTCAAACCTGGCACTGTTAATGATTGCAGGGATAAGCTGCTTCTGAATCGTCTTCAGCCGGACGCACGGATCCAAAATCACCATTTAAAACACCACTAATCGCATCTTCAAACTCTCAATAGCCCAGTTTACCGATTGTAACGTATATGAGTTTTTGGTATATTGTCAAAGAACCCGATATGCGCATTCCTACTTCATAACCCTAAAAACAGCATCCGTCAGCATCTCAAAAGGTTTCACAGCAAAGCTCCCTAATTTCCTTCTCATCCCGAACTGCGCCTGCCCTTTAAGAATCGCAAAATTCATTTTTATCTCGGAGAATTCATCGTCATAGATAAGCACATGGTCCCAAATACCCTCCGGGACTTTCCATTCCTTTTTAATCCTGTGCTTCACCCTCTCATAAAGGAGAGTACCGGGCAGTGGATAGGGCACTGTGAATGAAAGGTAATCAAGAGGAAGGGATGTGGAAAAACTTAAAGTATCGAGCACTGTGTCATCGGTCTCCCCGGGATAACAGAGAATGAAAAAAGCCCCCGTGCGAATCCCAGCCGAATGGGCAGCCTCCACAGCCCTGCGCGCATTATCTACCGTGATTTTTTTTTTCATCATCTTCAATATCCTGTCATTGCCGGATTCTATCCCGAAGAATATCCTGTCGCAACCCGCCTCCTTCATCAAAGCTGCAATCTCCCTGTCGATGGAGTCCACCCTGCCCAGGCATTCCCATTTGAAATCAAGCTCTCGCTTCCTGATCTCCTCGCAAAACTTAAGAATTCTTTCCCTGTTAAGCGTAAATACGTCATCTGCAAAGTGGATGCGGTCATATCCATATGAGAGCGCCTCTTCCACCTCAAGAAGCACATTCTCAGGCGACCTCTCACGATATGAAATACCGAAGACCGCGTTGCTGCAGAACTCGCATCTGAACGGACAGCCCCTTGTCGTGATTATCGTGGTGGTAGCATGCCCGAACCTTCTCTTCGAATACCCGATGTATTTGTTGTTCTGGAGTAAATCCCTCGCGGGAAACGCTATTTCATCAAGATGTGCCTCTAATTTTCTTGAGGCTGTGAAAACAATTGCAGCCGTACTTTTTTCTCCTCTCATCGTGTTCTTTCTCCTGCATACGATTCCCTGTACGGATTCAAAATCGCTGCCGCTTTCATAAGCACGGACTACCTCTGCCATTGCCTTTTCCCCTTCTCCCCTGACCACAACATCGAAATCCTCCATAAAGGGAAGGGGATCGCACGACGGCAGTGGCCCGCCTGCAACAAGAAGGTCACACTTGTTCCGTAAGGCTCTTGCAAACCTTATGCACTCCTCACGCATTGTCACCATGCAGTATATCCCAGCCACATCTGCGCCACAAGCACGGGCAGCCTTCATCGCATCCTCTCTGTTCATGAAGGTGCAGTCAAGTATTTCAACATCGTACCCTGCATTCCTGAGACTGGATGCCACATAGCCCACTCCGAGAGGAGGGAAACGGAAGATAGACCTGTTGTTCGGGGGATTAAAATATGGATATATCAAAAGAACAGAGGTCATTTTACCTGCATACCATCCTGATATTATAAGAAAAATTAGGTGTATCCGGAGGTATCGAATAGGCAAGCCCTGACCATGCAAGCCTGCCCGGCACAAGTTCCCTTCCCCGGAATATCCTTGCTCCAGCCACCTTCTGCAATGTAAATTCAAGTCTGTGGTTGGTATCCTCAAATGATGCCTCGTCCGCAAAAGTCTCATCCCATGTCCCTATCGCATTTCCTTTGAGAGATAATCCGCTTGAATCGCGGTACTTATCAAAATAGTTTGCACCCTGCTCGTTCATGAGCATTATCCCTGTGCAATTATATTTCTTCACCCTGCTTGTATCCACGCTGATATGGATATTCCCTGCGCGGATTATGTAGAGCACCTGCACAATGCCGCGAGAAGGTATTTCCTCAAATCGCGTTACTATGCCGAAGGTGCGCCTTGCGATGCTGGAGGCATGGGTGAGTATTTTACGAAGGTGAGGACATTCCCTGTGCAAAGAGGAGAGAAACCCCTTCATCTCGTAAAAAGTCCTGCTGTTTATTTTCTTACCCTTCACAGCCATCCTTTCCCAAAGATTGAGGTCATAATCAATGGTTAATGAGGTTTTATCCTTCTCTATGTTTTTAGTTATGCGAGCACAGCCCGGAAAAATTGCTTTGTGCCCGAACTTGAGTACGGGGACTCCGAACCCTGTTCCTTCTTCAGCCAGGTCAATATCGCCGAAGGAAAGTGAAAGCCCTTTCTGTATCCTACATGAGGCATAATCAGAACCAGCAACTTCCCTTATTCGTAATGATATATCCCCCATCCATGGAATCTTCTCCTGTATGAACATCTTAGAGGCCTATGTATATCAGAAGGTACATATGCAGCCCGAGGAGCAAAGCCAGTATCCATAATTGCTCAGCAGCGTGTGCACCACAGTCTCCAGATGTTTTGACCGGATGGTGGGCAGTCGTACCAGCCGCATCCCGTGGTATTCGGGAAGCGACGGCGTGAAGTAAGTTCGACAGTAGACGGTTACTTCGTGACCCATCTGCACCAGC